>CAYTWV010000239.1:0-6931 GCA_964442235.1 uncultured Myxococcales bacterium
CGTCATAGAAGTACTGGCTGCAGAAGAGGGTGTCCGTGGTGTCCGCACCGGTGGCCCAGAATACGGTCAATTCACCCAGGTCGGTGCCGGTCATCAGGCGGATGGTGTCGTAGCCGTCGGTAACCACGTCCAGGATGTTGAATGCGCCGGCGGGGTCGGTCTGGCCGATGTCGAAACTGAGTTCGGGTTCAGCCATGAGGCTGTCGTCCACGGTGGGGGATTTTACGGCGTAGATCTTCTTGAACTTGGGGTGGTTCATGACGGTAATCTTGCGAAGGTGGTCTTCGAACTTGGTCTTGGTCTTGACTCGCAGATAGATGCCTGGGGTGCTGGTGTTACTGAAGAAGACCTCGTAGTTGCCCTGGCGGTCGGTGTAGGTGCTGGCAAGTACGACGTCGTCGACGGCCCGGACCACTTCCACCGTGGCAAATCGAACGGGCTTCCATTGCCAGGTTCCCGTGCCCAATCGGTCGATGGCGTGATCTTGGAACCGTACTCGGCCCTTGAGCAGTTTTCCGCAGGTTTCGTTGTTAAAGGTGGCGACTTGAACGCCGCTGCCTGCACCGCCCGAGTCCGAGGAGCCTGCAGCGAAAGAGCCGTCGTACAAGTCGGTCCGGCCACAGTAATGGATGGTGACGGTGTAGTTCGCTGCCAGGCCGGGCCCGAAGGTGCCACAATCGTCGTAGTAATCGACCTTCACGTTGTAGGTGCCCACGGGGGCCGCACCGGCCGGCCAGAAGACGTTTTCGTTATTGATGTTGTCGATGGCGCATGCGGGATTGGAGTCCAGATCCAGCCAGCCGCCCGAGTCGCACTTTTTATTGCCATAATAGAGTTCACAATCGGTGGGTTCGATGACGTGCAAATCCACGTCGGTTTTGGAGTCCCACGAGATGCTGACCTGAACGTCGCCGCTGCCCACGGCTTGGACCGAGAGTTTGTGGGTTCGGGCGGGCGAAATTCGGCCGCGGATGTCCCGAACGGCCACCTGCAGGTTGAGTTTGTTGGGGGGTGTTTCCGAGGGTCCATAGGTGCGCATCAACATGCGGACCTCTTCTTCGCCCAACGTGGCATCCAGAGGCTTCTGGAAATAGCCTGCCATGCCATCTACACCAATCAGAATGCCGACGATTTCGCTGGCAGCGGCATAGCCCGAGAAGTCGACGTTGATCTTGGCCGAGCCGCCCGTGATGATGAAGTCGTTGCCATAAACCAGCGAGATGGGTTGAGTCCAGGTGGCCGAAGCGGCAGGAAGGGTGCCGGGCACAAAAATGGCGCCTTCGACTCGCACGGGGATCTGCGGGGCATTGACCAGCGTCAAGCGCAGGTGTTGAGACGAGACCGTGACACCGCCATCGGTGGCCGTTACGGGAACTGCATAAAGGCCGTCCTGCATGGCATTGCTTGCCGACACCTTGTACTCGAGGGTGTAGCGTCCGTTGCCCACATCCTGGAAGGTCCCAAAGGCCGCCGCGAAGTAGGAATCCAGGAAGCCGAAGTCGGCCTTGACGATAAGCCCAGGCTGGCTGGCTTCCACTTCCAGGTGCACGGTGGCGCCGTCGAAAATCTCGGTGCGATCGGCCGAAACGGTCTTGAGCGTGAAAGTGGGATTGTCGGTGATGACCGAGATCGTGTCCGAAGTGGATTCTTCGCTCTCTTCTTCTTCGATGGTGGCCAGGGCCAGGATTTCGAGGGTGCCATTGGGGTAGGCCGCGGTATCCAGGACAAAGTCCGTGGGCAGTTTGGTGTCCCGGAAGACCACATTGCCTTGGAGCGAAACCTCCAACGAATCGACTCGCAGTTCCGGTTTTTCGACGCATTCGATGCGCACGGTGACCGCTCCGGTCAGCTTGTTTCCATCGCCTGGAGTCACGATCTTGATGTGCCAGTTGGTATCGGGTTTGCCGTCGGGCAACAGGTCGCCGGGGTGGGGGGCGTCGGCTTGAGAGTCGGGGTCAGTGCCGTCGGGCTGAACGCCATCTGATGCCACGTCGGGAACGAAGCCGTCGGGACGGTCCTGTCCATCGGTGAGCCAGCCGCCATCGGGAAACAGTTGTCCGGTATCCGTCTGACCATCCAGGGTTTTGGTTCCGCAGGAGGCCAACAGGAGGGCCAGTGCTACCAGGATTCGGTTGGTTTGCATCATCGTTCGTTACCCCCACTCTGCCGCAAGGAACTGCCATCTCACGCGGGCTCGCGCAAATCAGTTCCGCAGTTTACGCCAAGGATGTAGCAGGATTCAAGGACTGCATGCTTGAAACGGGGCGCAGCGGTGATACTATTCGCCACCCCGCCCCAAACGAAGAGGCGGCCCATCCCTAAGGAGAGATTAAATGAGGAAGGTATTTCTGTTTGTCGTGGCAGCGTTCGTGGTGTCTTGCAATACCCAGTCAGCCCCCGAGTCGGCGGCTCCTGAAGCGCTTAAAACCGTAGGTGCCAAGGCTGAAGCGGCCGCTGCCGTAGCGGGCCAGGCGGCCGTGGCCACCGCCGATGAGGCCGCCAAGGCCGCCGAAGGCGCAGTCAAGGCCGCCGAGGGCGCAGCCAAGGAAGCAGCCAAAACAGCCGAAGGTGTTGCAGCAGAAGCCGTGAAGACCGCCGAAGGTGCTGCGGCCCAGGCTGGCGAAGCTGCGAAGGGTGCCGTGGATGCCGCTGCCAAGGCTGGCGACGCCGCCAAGGCCGGGGTTGTGGATGCTGCGGCCCGCGTCGGCACTGCCGTGTCTCCCGAAGCCAAGGCCGAGGGCGGCTGCGGCTGCAAACATGGCGAAGGCAAAGCCGAAGGCGGCTGCGGCGGCTGCAAGGGCGCCGAGGGCGGCGAATGCGCCTGCAAGAAGAACGGCGGCACATGCCCCAATGCCGGCAAAGAAGGCCATCAGTGTGGAAATCACAAGGGCCAGGAGAAGCACGAAGGTTGTCCCCACGCCAAGGCCGCTGCTGACGCCGCTGCCGCCGCGCCTGCGGCTGGTGGTTGCCCCCACGCCAAGGCCCTTGAAGGCGCCGCTGCAGGTGGCTGCCCCCACGCCAAGGCCCTTGAAGGCGCCGCTGAAGGTGGCTGCCCCCACGCAAAATAGGCCGCAAGACGCGCCCAGCGGCCGTTGACGCGTCAGCCTTTCGACTCGCTAGCGCTCGCTTCAGGCGCGCCCCCCCCGCCCCCAGGCGAGCTGGGGGAGCCGCTCCCTGTTCCGGAAGTACGAAGTACACTGATGCTCCCCTTACCGTAACGCGCAGTAAAAGCCCCCAGCTTGCCTGGGGGTTTGGGGGCGCGCCGTGAGCGAGGGGCCTGGCCCCGAGTCGAACGGCTGACGCGACAACTGCAGTAGCGCGTGACAGTCACCACCCCGCACTGTGGGCTTGAGCCACGCTTGTGTTTGTGCGAGGGTGGTAGGGTCCACAAAGGGTGGGACCAGAGTCCGGTGGTTGAAGCGGGAGGGAACATGCGAATGGGGATGTTTGTGCTGGCGTTGGCCGGCTTGTTGAGCCTGGGATGCGGGGCCGAAGACAAGAAGAGTGGCGACCCGGATTTGAACGCCGACACCAAACTGGACCTTTCCAGTGGCGATGTTCCCGGCGACATTGCGGATTTGAAGGGCGACGTTCCCGCCGCTCAAACGGACCTCTCCGGCGATGTGTCCCCCGACCTGGGCAAGGAAGTCGAGACGGTGGAGGAGGTGGTTCTGCCCACCTGCACACCTTGGCAGGATCCGTGGGGGACCGAGCCACTGTACAAGGATGCTTCGGCGCAGTGGAAACTGGGCGACGAGGGCCTGGCGGTGCTTGGAAACTGGTTGACCGCCGTGGATCTGGACGGCGACGATTATCCTGATCTTGTGGTCCACACGGCGGGTTCCAACGACCGTGACGACCCCAGCGCCGGAGTGTACAAGCGGCGCGTCTTGATGAATCGGCCGGGGGCCGACGGCGGCCGCACATTTGTCGACGCCACGGTGGAGTCGAAGTATGGGCAGATTGTGGTGGGAGCGGACGCTGGGAAGCTGGGCCGGGCCGCCCATTTTGCCGTATTTGCCGATGCGGACAATTCAGGTTCGGCAGACGCCTTTTCGGGAACCTACAGTGACGTCAACAATGCCACCAAGATTGACGATCGTTCAGTCGTGATGTTGAACGACGGCGCCGGTCTCTTTTCGGCAGCACCGGTCAGCGAATTGTCTCCGGAGAAGGAGTGGACCACCACTTCGGCATCCTGGGTGGATTATAATCGGGACGGATTTGTGGACCTTTGGGTGGGGAACTTCTATGCCATCTGGGGTTACGAGACGGGGACTCAGGACCGCCTTTACCGAAACAACGGGGACGGCACCTTCAGCGATGTGACGGACCCCGTGGGACTGACCACCAAGAACACAGGCTTCGATCAGGGCACCAACCATCGACCCACTTATGGAGTCTCTGCTTGTGACGTGGATGGCGACGGATTTACTGATTTGCTGCAAAGCTCATACGGAAGGCAGCTGAATATGCTGTTTAGGAATTACGGAGGGGCTTCGTTTTTGAACATTGCAGGCAGTGTGAATTATGATTCAGACGAGAATATGGATTACTCGGACAATAACTTCTACCGCTGCTATTGCTACAACGGCGGGACGTGTGACCCGCAGCCCGAGCAGCCCATGATTTCGTGCCAGAATTACAGTTGGGGGGCCAACGATACCAAGCCCTACCGTAACGGTGGCAACACGTTCACCACGCTGTGTGCGGACTTGGACGGCGACGGCGACAACGATGTCTACAACGCCGAGATTGTGCACTGGCACATCGGGCAAAGCAGCGACCCCAGCCAGATTCTGGTCAACACACCTGCCCAGAACGAATGGGGCTTTGAGTTCGTGCGTCCCGGTCGAGTGGCCACCGGTCTTGTGCGAGAGCCGACCATGGTGGACTGGAACGAAGGGGATATTTATGCCGCAGCATTGGATGCGGACAACGATGGGCGGATGGACCTGTACCAGCCCTCGTCGGACTATCCAGGAACCCATGGTTGGCTGTTCAAGGGAATTGGCGGCGGAGTATTTGCCAATGCCGATGGTGCCTCGACGGCTTCGGGCTTGGCCCTGGAGAGGGTAGGGGGCCTGGCCGTTGGAGACTTTGATCGGGACGGCGACCTGGACATGGTGCTGGCCTATTCGACCATGCGGTGCGACGCCTCGTGTGAGTTCAGCAAGCCGGTGGTGCGAATGTTCGAGAACCAGTTGAACGGCCGTGGCCACTATGTTCGCATCCGCCTGCAAGGCGGGGGAGCGGGCAAAGCGAACCGCTCGGGAATCGGCGCCAAAGTGACCGTGGGCAGTGGAGAGTTGTTGCTGTCGCAGGAGTTGGGTGGTGGTTATGGGCATTTCGGGCAGCAGAATACCCTGACGCTGCACTTTGGCCTGGGCAACCAGTGCTATCTGGACCGGGCCGAGATTCGGTGGCCGGACGCCACGGGCAGTGTGACCAAATGGTCCGGTGTGCTGGAAGCCGATGGTGAATACCTGGTCGACCAGACAAGTGGCGACTGGTACCGGTTGGTTCCCGGGCAAGAGCCTCAGAAGGTTAGCTGGTAGCCGCAAGGGAGAAAACGATGCGATTGTCGACGTGGATGGTGTTTGCCGGACTTAGCCTGTTGCTGCTGGGCTGTGCCAGGAAACTGGACGACGACCTTTGCTCGGCGCTTCGTGCCAAAGGCAAGGAGTGTAAGGCCCCCTATTTTACGGCCGTAGTGGATGAGATGTGCAAGGCTTTGGACGGCAAGGCCGTGGCCGACGCCAAGATTCTGGACCGCTATCTGGAAATGCCCTGTTCCGAGTTGTCCGTGGAGTTTGTGAAGGACATGGAAGCGGCCGTAAAGGAAGGCGAAAAATCCCAGAAATAGGTGCTGGCCCAGCGCCAGCGACACCTGGGGCTTAGGGCTGCGGGCATCGGTTCCACGCCACGCAGTTAGCGCTGCGTTCCCCACACCGCTGCCGGGCCCGGCGGGGGCGAGGGATCGCCCACGGGCCCCCATATATTTAGCCTGTGGCTAACGCCGAATTGCCCCAGCGGAGACGGGGCCAGCCCCTTCTCCGCTCCTCTTCCCCGTAGGGGCCAGGGCCAGGGGGTGTATTGGAGAATTTCTATAACTTGGGTGTGTTGGAGAGTTGTCACAACAGGTTCGCTATGGCCGGCCCGCCTTGAGCGTAGTCGAAAGGGATGATGGGCGGCCAGAGCGGACCTGTTTAGGAGCGGCGGCGCAATGCCATCAGAGCCAAAGCCAAAGCGGCCATCATCAGGCCCACAAATCCGGAGCCTTCCGTAGAAGCGGTGCAGCCCGTGGAAGAGGCTTCATCGGTACCCGTGGCGGCTTTGCCGTCGCCATTGGTCCCGGTGTTCTGGGAAGCCAACTCTTCGCCACCCTTGGAGACGGGGATTACGCCGCCGGGGGCCATGGGGCCATCGTATTCTTCGCCGGCGTTGTCCGACGAGACGGCGATGTCGCCCCAACCACCCGGATAGCAGTAACCCGTGGTGGGCATTTCGGGGGCTTCACATTCACAAGCGGGGCACTCGACGGGTTCACACTCGCCACCATCGGGATCACACGCAGGGGCAGAGCAGGTGCAGCCGCAGCCAACGTCGTACGCAATGATCTCGCAGGACCAGTCGGCCGGGCAGTCCGAGTCCAGGGCACATTCCTTCTCTTCCGGAACACACACGCCGTACTCTTCGCCGGGGACCTCTTCGCAAGAGGATTCACATTCGCAAGGAGGGCATTCTCCCTCGGAAGGGCACGCACACGCACAGTCGGTGCACTGCATTCCGCCGGTGGAGTAGATTTCGCAGCGGAAGTCCGCAGGGCAGTCCGCATCCGCATCGCAATCCAGCGGATGATACACACACGCCTTGATCGAGGTGTTTTCGCATTCGGCCGGCATGGGATCGCAGGGCTCACATTCCGGTA
>CAYTWV010000240.1:0-5035 GCA_964442235.1 uncultured Myxococcales bacterium
CCCGGCCATGCCCGCCAGCCCCCCCAGACCGCCCATGCTGCTTGCCTGATACGGGATCTGCTTGCCAACCTGAATCTCAGCCTCTTCGTTGTCCGTGGTCAGAATGTGTGGCGTGGAGAGAATGTTCACATCGGAATTCGAGGCGATGGCCTGAATCAGGAAACCAAATGTCGGGATGCTCAAGTCGCCCGAAAGCCCCGTGGTCCCACTGCCCGTGGAAACATCCACCAGCGGTCCCTGCAACCCCGTCGCCAAACCGCCCTTTAGCAACTGCTGCATATCCAGCCCACTCACGCCAAGTCCGCCAAGGCCCATCAGCAGCGGGACCGTCTCGCCATCCACGTCAAAGGTCGTGCCCGCCGAACCCGACACGCCGAACTTCCGATCCTTGTTGGACGAAAGCTCCATAATAATGGCCTCGACGTACACCTGCTTACGACGAATATCCAGCTTTTCGATCACCTTCTTGAGGCTGTTAAAGTCCTTCAAAGAGGCTTCGATAATCAGCGAATTCGTTTGTTTGTGAGAGGTAATCTTCACCTCGCCCGAGAAGAGCCCAGCCACCGAACCACCGCCGGCCGCTGCTGCCGGAGCCCCCGCTTGGGGACTGCCTGCGGGGCCACCTCGGTTGCCAGCGGCACCGGTCCTGCGATTGGCCCCACCCGAGGTCAGCCCCGAAAGGGTAGATGCCAGTTCTTCCGCATCGGCGTTTTCCAGATAGTAGATGTGAATCTGCCCTTCCCCGGGGATGGGCACATCCACGCGACGCAGCAGTTTATCCACCTGCATGTACGTGGTACTATTGCAGACGATGAGCAGTTGATTCGTACGTTCATCCGAGATGATCTTGGTCACTCGAATGGCCTCGCCACCCTCTTTGTCCACCGACGTGGGCCCTGCGGCTCCAGCGGCCGCTGCCTGCTGTCTGGCACCCTTGGCCCCCGCCGCTGCCGCGGGACGCTGGGGCTGAGCCTGGGCGCCTCGGCGGCCCCCACGAGCGTCTTCACCAAATACGCCGTTGATGATCTCGACCAGGTCCGCCACGGCAGCGTATTGCACCTGACGAACCCAGATCTTCTCCTTGTCCGTCGGTTGATCCAGTTCCTTCACGAACTGCATCAGTTTCCGGACCATGGTGCCCGTATCGGTGATGATCAACGTGTCTTCGCCGTAGGCCAGGATCTCTCCAGACTTGCCCTTGAAGCTGCCCAGAACCTGCGTCAGTTCCGAGGCGGGCACGTACTTTAGCTTGACCAGTTTGGTAACCATCTGGTCGTCGTCAGGCACACCGCCCGACGCCTTGATCAGCGGAATGGGTTCGCTCTTGCCTTCGCCCTCGGGGACAATCTTCAAGAACTTGCCCGCCGGAGCAATGGTCATCCCGTGGGCTCGCAACGCGCTCAAAAAGGCCTTGTAGGCCTCGGCTACCGTGACAGGCTGCGGAGACATCAACGTGATGGTCTTGCCCTGAAATCCCTGGGTCAAAAGGAAGTTCTTCTCGGTCCAACACGAGACCAGACGAAGCATGTCGTCCAGCGGGATATCGCGGAAGTCCAGGCGGACCATGTCGTTCAGTGCCAGTTTCTTGCAAGGAATCTTGCCCACGCCGGTGGGCTCTACTTTGATCTCGTCGGCAGGCGGCGTGGCAGGCACATCCACGGCGTTCTCCGGCGGGGTCCCGTTGGGATTGGGCAGCGTGGCAGCGCCAGGAGTACCCGGAGGCAACATGGCGGCGGGACCGGCCTGGCCGGGCGGAAGCACCGCCGGAGGAGGCAATCCGGGTGTTCCGGAATTGGCCGCTCCGGGCACCCCACCAGGGGCCACTCCCGTGCCGACCGCCCCTGGTGTTCCATCAGGCGCGGGAAGCGTACCCGGCAGCACATTGCCCGGAACACCGGCGGGGGCCACGGTGGGAATCCCCTCTCCACCCGCGCCCTGGCCTGCAGGGGTTCCCGCCGGAGCCGTGGCGCTCCCCTTCTTGGGCTGGAACTTCTTCTTTGGAGTCGCACCACCTCGGTCAATCACGCCCGTACCGGGGGCGCTCCCCGCCGGTGGAGTGGGATCGGTCTGGGCCATCCCCAAATCGGAGAATCCCATGACCACAACGACCAGTGCGACAACAGTTGTCAGTGCTTTACGGCTAAAAAGAGGGCGCATGCAGACCTCTACTCAATTTTGTAAACCAGCGAGTGTTTTTGTCCCTGACGCATAATATCTATGGTGATGTTGTTGCTGGTTTGGAGCTGATTAAACAACTCCAGCGCCTTGGTCGGAGACGACAGCTCCTGACCATTGACCTGCAGCAGCACATCACCGGAACGAATGCCAATGGCTCGATAAAGGCTGTTCGGCTTCACGCCAATCAGCTTGAACCCCTGATAGGTGCCAGAATCCCGATCGTAGTTGGGCATGACCCTGGCGTCTCGGCCCAGCTTGCCCATGTCCTGAAGCTCTTCGTTCAGGCGATTGCGATCGATCTGGTATTCCCACTCGCTCATCTGCTTGATTCCCTCTTGTTTGGGAGCCTCGGGAGTGGTTTCTGGTTTGGTCGGTTTGGTTTTGGTCGGGTCCGGAAGTTCTTTAGGCTGGGGCTGACCCTTTCTGGGCGGCATCCCGCCGGGCATGGCGCCAGCGTCAGCCAAGGTCGGCTTGGGCTCGCTTCTCTTCCAAAGCAGTTCTGTCACGCTATCGCCCACGGTCACATAGTAGTTGGTGATGCGAGTGACCTTGAAGCCCGTCTTGACCTCATCCCCCACACCGACCCACATGGGCTCTCCGCCGTCCACTTTGACCAGGGCCAGATTTTTGAGTTCGTCCACGGCCGTGATGGCGGCCAGATATTCGATGCCAATAGTGGGAGCGGGGGCCTGCTCGGGCTCTTGGGCCTGATCCTCGGGGTTCACGGCCTCGGTGGGCCCGGTTTCGGGTTCCGTCGTGGTGACGGGCACCGGCACGGCCTTTGCCGCCATGTCGCGCTCCAACTCGGCGGCCCGTTTTGAGATGGGACGGCCCAACTGAATATCCGCCGGGTCGAGGTCCTCGGCTTTGGTTTCCCCTGTGGACTGAACCACGGGCACATCAAGCACTTCGTAGGCAACATAGGAGGAGACCGCTTTTGCCGAGGCAAAGCCTGCCGCCACCAGAAGCACCGTATTGAAGGCCCAGAAGTATTTTTTCAGCAGCACTTCCATGGCCAGAACCTCCCTCGACGCGCCGCCTGGTCAACTATTCCTATGCGAGGCACGCCAAACCGGCGGGTAGTTTGCAAGAAGCGTGCCTGACTATTCACGACGGCCGAAATCCTTGAATTTCGCTGGGTTGCAGAATCCCTCGCGGGCACGCCTTACACGCGTGCTTGCCAAATTGGCAAATGGCTCGGTCATCGGTCGCAACCGGGTGGCGATTTGGCAACGCCCCTATCTAGCGTCAATCAACATCCCTGGCCCCGGGGTGTCTGTGCCACGACCGTCAGGGAGTGGGCCTCCCATCCGACTAATCCTCTTCGGTTCCCTGTCTTTCCAGGATCCGGTAGACCGTTCGCAGGGAGATGCCCAGCAGATGTGCTGCCAACTTCTTGTTGCCCTTGGTCACGGCCAGAGTGTGGTCCAGAACTCGCCGCTCCATCTCGGCCAGGGGAATCCCCATGGGCAACGTGATGGCATCGCCGGCGGGAGGCTGCAACAGAAACGACGAAGGAAGGTCGTCGACTTCAATGGTATCGCCACGGGCCAGGACCACGGCCCGCTCTAGCGTGTTCTCCAGTTCCCGCACATTGCCCGGCCAGGCGTACCCCGTCAGCGAGTCCATGGCGCCTCGACTTATTCCAGAGAGCTGGCGCTTGTTCTTCTGAGCATATTTCTGCAAGAAGAAATCCGCCAATAGTGGAATATCCTCTTTACGTTCCCGGAGTGGCGGCAAATGCACCGAAATAACATTTAACCGGTAAAACAGGTCATCCCTGAATCGCCCCTCTTCGACCAGCTCCTTCAAGTTGGCCTTACTGGCCGCCACCAGCCTCACGTCCACCTTGATGGCGCGGCTGCCTCCAATGGGGCGCACTTCACCCTCCTGAAGCACTCGCAGCAGCTTGCCTTGCAGGGCCGGGTCAATCTCACTGACCTCGTCCAGAAACAGGGTGCCGCCATCGGCCTCTCGGAACAACCCCGGGCGCTCCTTGTGAGCCCCCGTGAACGCCCCCTTCTCGTGGCCAAACAGCTCGGCTTCAGCCAGGTCTCTGGGCAACGCCGCACAGTTGAACGGAACAAAGATCCGGTCGGCACGGCTGCTCCAGCGGTGCAGTTGCCTGGCCACCAGTTCTTTACCCGTTCCGCTCTCTCCGGAAAGCAATACACTGGCTTCTGAAGCAGCTACTTGACGCAACATGTCCAGCAGCCTGCGCATCATTAGAGAATTGCCAATGATAAAGTTCTTCGAATCGCTTGTTTTTAACAGATTTCGCAGATTCCTGTTTTCAATAAGCAGGACCTGTTTTTCCATGGCTCGGCGCACGCCTTTTACTATCTGAATTCGCTTAAAAGGCTTCGTTACAAAATCGTACGCGCCCTCCTTCATGGCCTCCACGGCACGAGCCACGGTCCCGTACGCAGTCATAAGAATGACTTCTGTCTCCGGAGATACCGTTTTGATAGACTTTAGTAAGTCCAGCCCATCCATGTCCGGCATCATCAGATCGGTCAGGACCACGTCCACGTGCTCCGACCGCACCCGCTCTAAGGCCTCTTTGCCCCCTCGGGCCATAAACACCCGGTAGCCCTCCTTGGCGAACACCCCCTCCAACCCTTCCAGGTTGGATTCGTCGTCATCCACCACCAGCAGGACGGGAAGCGCCATGCCCTCGGCCCCAACCCAGCTCAACTTGCTCTCGCCATCGCCCACAATGCACCTCGCTGCTGCGTGACTGTAGCAGCCTCGACTGTTAATGGAAAGGGGCCCCGGGTATTCCAACTTTGCCATCGGCTTCAATTCCCGTTCCATGGCGGCCCGTTGTGCGCTATTCTTGGCCGGCACGCACGGA
>CAYTWV010000240.1:5045-6918 GCA_964442235.1 uncultured Myxococcales bacterium
CATGACCGTAGCAGAAAGAGTGGCAGCACTTCGTAATCTGATGAAAGAACAGGGCTTGGCGGCTTACTACGTCCCCAGCACAGATCCTCACGCCAGCGAATATGTGGCCGACGCCTGGCAGAGGCGGGCCTTTATCAGTGGGTTTGGTGGCTCGGCTGGAACCGTCGTGGTCACCGCCGACAAGGCCGGCCTCTGGACCGATTCTCGCTATTTCCTTCAGGCCGAAAGCCAACTGGCGGGCACGGGAATCGACCTGTTCCGCATGGGCGATCCCGGAGTTCCTGAACTGGAATCCTGGCTGGCCCAGACACTTAAACCCTCTTCAAAAGTGGGCTTGGACGCCAGAGTCGTCACGGCTTCTGCGTTCGACGCACTGAGAACCGCATTGGCCCCTGCCGGAATCGCCGTAGAGCCGGTACACCAGGACCTGGTGACCTTGGTTTGGGGTTCCCAGGCTCCGGCGCTGCCCACGGCTCCGGTTCGAGTTCACCCCCTGGAGCATGCGGGCGCAACAGTCGCCTCGAAACTTCAGGCCGTTCGAGCTGCCATGGCCTCTGAAGGTGCCGACGCCCACGTCGTGGCGGCCCTGGACGAAGTGGCATGGATCACCAACCTCCGAGGTGGGGATGTCCAGTGCAACCCCGTTCTCATCGCCTACGTGGTGATTGAACGGCAGCAAGCCACCCTCTTTGTGGATCCGGGAAAGGTCTCTGCCGAGGTGCGTAAGGCATTGGGCAAAGACTTCGCCATCCGGGCATATTCCGAACTGGATCTGAGCTTGCACGAGACCTGCTTGAAGAAGATTCGCGTCTGGCTCGACCCAGGCACCGTCAACCAGGCCATCGTGGAGAATCTGCTGAAGTACGGGGCGGAGATCATCCGCAAACCCGGCCCGATTCCGGCCATGAAAGGGGCCAAAAACACGGCGGAAATTGCGGGCATGCGAGCCGCTCATTTCCGAGATGGACTGGCCATGGTCCGGCTGCTGGCCTGGCTTTCGGAAGCCGTGGAAAGTGGCTTCCAAACCGAACTTTCGGTGGTCCGAAAGACCGAGGAGTTCCGGGCGGAACACCCCTCTTTTGTGGGCATGAGTTTTGGCTCCATCGTGGCCTTTGGGCCCCACGGCGCCATTGTCCACTACAGCCCTACCGAAGAATCGGATTCGCCCCTGTCAGCACCCGGGATTTTGCTCATCGACTCGGGTGGACAGTACACCGACGGCACCACCGACATCACCCGCACCCTGGCGTTGGGAACCCCCACACCCTTCCAGAAGCGGGCGTATACGGCGGTCCTGAAAGGCCACCTGGCCCTGGGGCGCACCCGCTTCCCCGTGGGAACCAACGGCTACCAACTGGATGCCATCGCCAGGCAGCCGCTTTGGGAATTGGGCCTGAATTATGGCCACGGAACCGGCCACGGCGTGGGCGCTGCCCTCAGTGTCCACGAAGGGCCCTTCAGCATCTCCCAAAGAAAGAACCTCACTCCGCTGGTGCCCGGTAATATCACCAGCAACGAACCCGGCTTCTACAAAGCCGGCGCATTCGGAATCCGCATCGAGAATCTGATGCTGGTCAAAGAGGCCGGAACCGAAGAGGGGACCTCATTCCTGGGCATGGAACCCTTGACGCTGTGCCCCTATTGCCGAGACCTGATCGAGGTCTCCATGCTTACGGCCACCGAACTGAGGCAGGTCAACGACTATCATCGAAAAGTGATGGAAGCCCTTGGCCCCGAACTGCCCCGTGACGTTCGAAACTGGCTCTCTGCTGCCACCGCTGAGATTCGAGGCTAAGGCCCATGCCCTCACCCTGCCCATACGACGCGCCCACATAGGGGTGACCGCGGCCCATCCCGCCTTCGCCAAGGCTTC
>CAYTWV010000241.1:0-6910 GCA_964442235.1 uncultured Myxococcales bacterium
AATGTGAGCCGTCGGGCAAGCAGAATTGCCCCCCGTGTGCTCCGTGTGAGCGGTGCGATACGCTGGACAAGAAGGGGAAGCACAAGGAGAAGTGCGGGGCCTGTCCGCCCTGTGGCCGATGTGAACCCTGCGATGGCGACCGGGGGCAGGGGCACAAAAAGGGCCACCACTGCAAAGACGAAGAAGTGGCTCCGCCCCAGGTCGAAATCCCTGTGCCCATGGAAGCCGGGGCTTTCCAGAAGTTGGTGGACCAAATCAACTCCGAGGGCTTTGAGGATGGCAAACTGAACGTGCTCTCCATGGCTGCGGGGTTTGCGTGGTTTACAGTCGCTCAGGTTAAGGTCGTGCTGGAGCAGTATCCCTTCTCGTCGGGCAAACTTTCGGCGCTGAGGCTTCTGGTCGGCAAGATTGTGGATCCACAAAATTCTTTCACGATCTTTGATGTGTTCGCCTTCGATTCGGACAAGAAGGCCGCCAAGGAGATCCTGAGCGGAGGCAACTAATGGCAGGATTGCTCTTCAAGAACGTCAACACCCTGGTCACCGTGGACGCCGAAAACCGTGTTCTGCGAAACGTGGACCTGCGTGTGAAGGGTGGGGTCATCGCTGAAATCGGTGCGGGCCTTGTTTCGGCAGAGGGCGAGAGGGTCATTGATGCCTCCTCGCTGGTGGTCTATCCCGGTTTTGTGAATACCCACCACCACAGCAACCAGACGTTGCAGCGATGTGTGCCCTATGTGGCCAACGCCAAGCTCTTCGACTGGCTTGTGGGCCTGTACGAAATCTGGCGCCATCTGGAGCCCGATGCCGTGTATACCGGTGCCTTGGTGGCCTACGGTGAACTGCTGTTGTCCGGCTGCACCACCGTGGCGGATCATTTCTATTGTTTCCCGCAAGGGCAGGGTCAGTTGCTGGACGAAACGATTCGGGCCGCCAAAGAACTGGGCGTGCGACACCATCCCACTCGTGGCTCCATGAGCCGAGGCCGTTCGTTGGGCGGACTTCCGCCCGATGAAGTGGTGCAGTCCGAAGAGACCATCATCAGGGATTGTGAACGGGTGGTTGCGGCCTACCACGACCCCAACCCCTTCTCCATGCTTCGTATGGGACTGGCTCCCTGCTCTCCCTTCTCGGTGACCGAAGGGCTGATGAAGGATATCGCTGCCATGGCCCGCCAGACGCCCGGCGTGCAGTTGCACACCCATCTGGCCGAGACGCGGGACGAAGACGACTACTGCTTGCAGATTTATAAGAAGCGCCCGTTGGAACTGATGCAATCCCTGGATTGGGTGGGCGACGACGTCTGGTATGCCCATGGGGTCTATTTCCGGGACGAAGAGCTGGACCTTCTGGCCAGCACCCAAACCGGTGTAGCGCATTGTCCCTCTTCGAACTTGCGACTGGGTTCGGGCATCGCCCGGATACCGGAGATGCTGGATCGAAACGTGCCTGTGGGCCTGGCCGTGGATGGCAGTGCGTCCAACGACTGCTCCAACATGTTGATGGAGATGAGACAGGCGCTGCTGGTTCACCGGGTAGGCACGGGTGTCGACCGGATGAAACCCGCCGATGTGGTCCGAATGGCCACCCAAGGCGGGGCCAGGGTGTTGGGTCGCGACGATATCGGTACGTTGGAAGTGGGCAAAGCCGCAGACCTGGCCGCATTCCGGCTGGATGATCTGGGCCTGGCTGGTGCCATGCACGACCCCGCAGCAGCTTCGTTTATGTCCTGGGGAACCGGGCGGGCGGAATACACCGTGGTGAATGGTGCCGTTGTGGTTGAGAAGGGCCGATTGGCGACCATTGACGTGGAGCGCCTGGTTCACGATGCCAATCGCATCGCCGCTCGAATGGTGCAGTTGGCGTCGCAGCGCACCCACATCGATTATCTGAAAATTACCTAAGACCCGAAAACATCGCTGAATTCCACGAAATCCAAGTCCGCCGAGGGACTCTTGAGGGACTCTTGAGGGGCTTAACGCACAAAAGGCGCCCTCGCCGAAGCGGGAGCGCCTTTCATTTCCTGGCGTGAGCGGCCCATACGGGACTTGAACCCGTTCTACCGACTTGAGAGGCCGGCGTCCTGACCAATTAGACTAATGGGCCTGGGCTGGCTCGGGGACGAGGATTCGAACCTCGATTGACGGGGCCAGAACCCGTTGTCCTGCCGTTAGACGATCCCCGAATACCACTACATCGGAACCTGATTTTCAACTGCCACAAGCGAGGCGGAACTTACCGCTGGACCCCCATCCTGTCAAGGGAAAAAGTCTCATTCGTGAACGGCATAATGCAGAATTTTTTTCTCCCGGGTGGCGACGTACATGTTGTCCTGGTCGGTGCCCCAAATGCCCACAATCCGGGCCTGATCCGTGATTCGACCCGGGTAGTCCTCTTCGATGAAGTCCGGAGAATCGATGGTGTGGGGGACCCACGCCGACGTGGGGCTGGAGACGTTGGGCAACTCCCAGAGCAGCAAGGGCAGATTGTCGCCGCCCGCAAAAAGCTGCCCTGAACCCATCAGGCAAAGCGAACGCACATTGCTGTAACTGGTGGGGGAGTTAGCCGAGTTGGCGCCGCCGTTCAAGTCGATAAAGAACGTCTTACCCATCTCTGCGCCGATCCACGCTCTGCCGTTGGCATCCACGGCGATGGCCCACATGGACGCATTCGCCAGATTCGGAAGCGCAAACATGTCGAGCAGATTAAGCGCCGGATTGTAGCGGTACAGCGCCCCCTCTGCCGAGACCAGCACGTCATTCTCGGTGATCATGAAGACGCCATTGAAGGTCGGAGCCACCGTCGGAGCAGGCCTGACCGACCCCGAATACTGAGTCCAGGCAGAGCCGTTCCAGATGGCGATGGCGCCCTTTTCGCCCACGGCCCAGACGGCGTTCTTAGAGACCCCGTGGACGCCGCGCATGTCTGCGGTAAGGCCCAACCCGTAATCGTCGGCCTTCCAGGAACTCTGTCCGCTGTTCGAATCGTCGCTGTACCGGCGCAGCAAGCCGTTGTTGCCCACCACCACCATGAAGTCTTTGGAGACGCCCCAGACTCCCGTCAGGGTCATGTTGGCCGACAACGAGGCATCTTCCCACTGGTCGCTGCGACTATCGTAAATCACCACTTCGCCAAGCTGCCCCACGGCAAACACCTGATATCCGCCATTGGCCAGCGTTGCACCGTTCAAGTCGGTCCACGACGTGTTCGGCTTTCGCACGTTCACGACCTTCCACCCCAACACTCCACCAAAGGGAGGACCCATATCCGGCTCGCCCAGGTCTTCCATGGTATCGTCCGTGCCCGCCGTATCCTTGCCGGCTATCTGGTCGCTGGTATAGGGGGCGATGTTCTGCCCCTGTGCGCCGCATCCCAGCAACCCCAAACAGAGCCAAAAACCGAACTTGCGCATGCTCGCCTCTCTTGGAAACGTACCTTCAGGGCCGATGCCCAATCCCTTCCGCAGACGTGATGGCGTACCCCAATGTGGCCAGGGGATCGCTGCACTCTTCGGGCAGCGCACCATACCTTGAGCGGGCCCAAGGGTCAAATGAGCATCCAAGCGGAATGATGAGGTTCCAACCGGGCTGGCTTGGTGATATCCTGCTCACGGCTTGAGGAACAGAGATGGGGCCACACATCGGCGCTTCACAAAACTCAACGATTCGAGACGCTTGGGGGCGCAGCGCTGCCGTGCTTGTGACCCTTGGTGCGCTTTGGATGGGCCATGCCTCGTGCTCGACCGATACCCAGGCCGAGGGTCCCATTCTGAACCCCGTCCCGGACAAAAAGGTCCAAGTGGGGGAACGACTGGTCTTTCTGGTCACCGTGGTGCCCGGCACCGGCGAACCACCTTACGAATTCCTCATTAACGCCGACCGGCCAGCGGGGACCGAGTGGGTGCGGGTCAGCGACACCTCGGCCCGCTTCGCATGGACGCCCGAAGCGAATGATGTCACGTCCGAAGGCAGCGAGTACCAGTTCCAATTCACGGTGCAGGATGGCGCCGGTCGGACCGATTCTCAGGAAGCGAGTGTCAAGGTGCTGCCCCTAAGTGGGCCCACGTTTTTGAATGACCCGGGGTATGTGCTGAATCTATCCCAGTCCTCCTTTCTGGAGTTTACCGTTCGGGTGAAGGACGATGCGGCAAGCCATGTGGACCTGGTGCTGGATTCGGCGCCGGAAGGGGCCTATCTGGAACAGTCGGGCAACAAGGAAGCGTTTTTCTTCTGGAGGCCCACGGCGGAACAGATTGCGCTGAAACCATTCTGGTATGTTCGTTTGACGGCCACGGGATACGCCCCGGCCGCCGCTGGGCAAGCCGAAGTTCCGTTATATACCCTTAAACACGACATTCCACTGGTGCTTATTACAGGTCAGGGGCCGCCCGCCCCGGACTCATGCCAGGAAGACCGTTATGCGCCCAACGCCATTCCCTCGCAGGCTGCGCCCGTGCTGCCGGCGGCCTATTCGGACCTGATCTCTTGTCCCGGGGCCGACGACTGGTTTTCCGTGGGCCTTAACGGGAACGAGAGTCTTGAGGTCGAAGTCCAGTCGGGCGGCAGCGGATTGGTGTTGGAGGTGCTGAATCCCGACGGGACCCCACTGTGCCAGTCCGGTCAGTCCACCGCGGCCCGCGTGACGTGCCAACCTACCCAACCCGGGGTCTACACGATCGGGGTGCAAAACGCTGGGCAAGAGACCCTTTCCTATTTGATGAATCTTTCCATAGTGCCGCCCGCAGGGCCGTGCCAGGCGGATCGGCTTGAACCAGACTCGTCATTTGAGCAGGCGACATTGCTGCAAGAGGATCTATTGACCTCGTTGACTTTGTGCCAGGGTGACCAGGACTGGTTCCTGCTGGACCTGCATGCCCAACAGAACCTGATGGTCATCGTGGAGCCCCAGGTGCCCGATGGAAACCCGGCGTTGCGGTTGTTGGATCCCGGCGGCGAGCTGATTCTGGTCCAGTCGAGGTCCGATTCTGAGACATCGGTTCTGGAGTACCCGGTGCTAACAACGGGGCGTTATGCACTTCACCTTGAAGCGGAGCAGCCGATGACGTACAGCTTGCTGGTGTGGGTGGAGTAGTTGATGCCAAAACGTATAGCGAATCCTGGTGTGGGGCTTCTGGCTTTTTGCGCCATACTGATGGCGGCTTCGGGAGTCTTGGCCCAGTCTGGGGGCTCTGGCGTTCCCTTGGCCTGGTATGCTCCGGGCCATGCGCAGCGGGGGCTGGCCATTCAGTCTTTGGCCACGGAAGTCTGGCGCCGAACCAGCGTCGAGGCTTCGTACGTACAGCGAGGAGTGCAGCGCTTCTCGGAGTTGTCCACGTCGCCTCTGCTTTTCTGGTCCATGCCCACACAACTGCCGACCTTGTCCAAAGAAGAGACTTCGGCCCTGTCCAATTGGCTGAGTGCCGGGGGGACACTGGTCATCGACTGGAGTGGAAGCGCCGGGCATCTGGAGCAGGTTCGTGCGGGGTTGGAAGCGCTTGTGGCCTCGGCGGTTCCCGGCGGTCACGTGGAACGAATTCCCCGAGCCAGCGTGGTCTACCGCTCGTTTTACCGCCTTCGTTTTGCGGCGGGCAGGACTCGAATCATGGAGGACCTTTTCGGCGTGCTGCTTGAAGGTCGGTACGCCCTGATCATCTCCTTTAACGACTTGCTTTCGGCGCTGGAGCGAACCCCTGAAGGGGAGTTTCGCCAGGAAGTGGTTCCAGGCGGCGAGGACCAGCGGGAAGAGGCCATACGGCTGGCTGTGAACATCGTGGTATATGCGATCTGCCAGGACTATAAAGACGACAAGATTCACATGGAATACCTGAAGTCCAGGCGCAATTGGCGCCTGCCGGGTGAAGACGCCAACTGACGGGAGCGGACCCTTGGAGACAGGCGGGACCACACTTGTTTTTGCTACGGACCCCTACTCAATCGTTGCCGTGGCGACGTTCGCGGTGGGCTTGGGGTCTTTGCTGTTCTTCGGGTTTTCCTATGTCCGTGCAGCGGGTTGGAAACGTGGGTTGTTGCTGACTGGGCTACGGACGCTGCTTATGGCTTCGCTGGGATTGGTATTGCTTCAGCCGGGGCTTATCCGAACGACCTTTGTCTCGTGGGAGCTTCCCGACTCATTCGCCCAACGCTCGGTTCGTGCGCTGGAACCTCAGGATTTTCGCCATCTGCTGCCCCCGCTGGCCATGAGCCATCCTCCTGCCCGGAAACGGGGCGGCGACGTGTACATCGAGTCCATGGTGCTTCCGCCCATGGCGTTCTTAAAAAGTGAGACCCGAGTGCTGGCCGAGGTGGTCAACGAAGGGCAAGAGCGCACGGCGACCCTGAAGGTGCAGCGCCTGACTCCCGAAGGGCCCTCATCGGTTCACCGGCGGGCGGTCACATTGCAGCCGGGCAGACAGCAACTGGCCATCACCCTGATTCCCGAGCAGTTGGGGCATTTGGGATGGCGTGTCTTCTTTGAGGATCTGGCTCAGGACCCCGACTTGGACAATAACGAGTTCACCTTTTCGTTGACCGTGATGCGAGACTCGATTCGGGTGTTACATCTTGCGGGCAGACCCTCCTGGGATGTGCGTTTTCTTCGCCAGTTCCTGACCAGCCTGCCGGGTTCCGAGTTGGTTTCGTTCTATTTGATGGTCGAAGCCAAGGATTTTGCCCCCCATGGCCGGGAAGAGTTGTCGCTGATTCCGTTCCCCATTGACGACATCTTCCTGGAGGAGTTGGGGACATTTGATCTGGTCATCCTGCAGAACTTCCCACTGGGCACCTACTTCCTGATGAAGGACAAACACCTGAAGCGTCTGGTTCAGTATGTGTAATCGGGTGGGGCGCTGATGCTTTTTAGGGGGGACCAGGCCTATCAGGCCGGGCGCCTGCAGGACACCGTTCTGGCGTCGT
>CAYTWV010000242.1:0-3146 GCA_964442235.1 uncultured Myxococcales bacterium
ATGAGGTGGATCCGTTGACCGGGGCGGTGGTTCGGCCATTGACTCGTTCGGCGTCCATCGACACGGCTCCTTCGTATTCGCCCGATGGACGGCAGATTGTTTTTGTGTCGGACCGAGACGGAGGGCCCCAGCTATTTGTCATGGCTGCAGACGGTTCGGGCGTGAGGCGTCTGACCACCTCCGGGAGTTACAACTGCAATCCTGACTGGCATCCATTTGGGCCTTGGGTGGTCTATTCTTCGCAGACCTCGTCGGGGTTTGACGTTCGTGTGGTCAACACCGTAACCGGGATGGATCGGCTGCTGGTTGGCGGTAGGGGCCGCAGCGAGGATCCCGATTGGTCTCCCGACGGTAAGATGGTGGCCTTCACCTTCAGCAGTCGTTCCAGCGAGGGCCAGGACGTGTACGCCGTTTCTGCCAACGGAAGGGGTATACAGCGGCTGACCTTTGATGGCGGCCCTTACTCGGCGCCGGTTTGGGATCCCAAGCCGCCCGGAACCAGATAGGTGGACGATGGAAAGGTACGGCCTCCCACCTCGGACACAACCTCAGGTCCTTTACGAAGACCGCCAGGTGGCAGTGGTGCTGAAGCCATCGGGTTGGCTCTCGCAGCCCGACGACACCGGAGATCCGTGCATCTCGCAGTGGTATGCCCAGCTTCTTCGCCAGCGCAAGCAGCAGGAGATGGAACCGTCGACGGCAGCGGGCCCGGGTGACCCGGCGCAGACTCTTGGAAGTTACAATCCGTTTGTGGCACCGGTTCACCGGCTGGACCGACCGGTATCAGGGGTTCTTGCGCTGGCCCGCACCAGCAAGGCCGCCAACCGGCTCACGGCGCAGTTCGGTTCCCGAGAAGTCACCAAAACCTATCTGGCGGTGGCTCAGGGCCCGGGGCCCCTGCCCGATTCGCCGCCTCCGGTTCGCCTCTATCTGGTCAAGGACCGCACGCTCAACCGGGTCACCTGGTCGAACACTCCCACTCCCCATTGTGACGAGGCCATCACCGAGTTGAAGGTGCTTGCCCATGCCGGTTCCCTGTGGCTGGTGCAGATGCATCCGGTGACCGGACGTCCCCATCAATTGCGAGCCACGCTGGCCAGCTTGGATACCCCCGTGGTCGGTGACATAAAATACGGTTCTGCCCAGGGATTGGGGCACGCCATGGCCCTTCACGCCCATGAGTTGGTCTTTGCTCATCCCACCCAGGGGCAAGAGATTCGTGTAACGGCTCCCGTTCCCCACTGGTGGATGGAAACTTTCCCCCAGTTGTTCAGCTCCTGAGCTTGGAAGCGGTGGATGTCCGGGCAAACGTGGAAGCATCGGTGCGGCAGCAGCGAAGCGTTGTCAAAGCGGCGCCATAGAGGTACGTTGCAGAGTCGGGGGTGAGCACCCATGGTATCCAGATTCCGTACTTCAGCCTGGCTTGTTTTTGCGCTGGTTTGGTCCGCTTTGGGGCAGGGCTGTACAGATGCCCAGACGCCCTTGGAAACGGGCCAATTTGCTCTTGAGACCGACGGGTTGGATGGACTGTTCGATGCCGAGTCTCCCAGAGTCTATTTGCTTCGACCGCTTGAAGGCCAGGAGTACCTGACGACTCAAGGGGCTCTCCCCATCTCCGTTGAGTTCACGGCCACCGGAATGTCGCAGGTAGCCGGAACCCAGTTCCAAATCCGAATGGATGGCAACGTGCTCAAAACCGTGTCGCTTCCGGGTTCCCTGGACGTGACCGACGTGGCACCCGGGCTTCACGTGGTTTCGGTGGTATGGCTGGTCGATGGAAAACGGATGGAAACGCCCGGTGGGGTCGATTCCGTGCGTTTTTCGGTTCGGGGTCCATGCCAGCAGGCCGACGAATGCCAGGATTGGACGCCCTGTTCCCTGGATGGGTGTGTGGCGACCTCGTCGGGCCAGCCCATGTGTGTGTACCTGCAAGCCAAAGAGGGCTGTTGCCTTGACTTGTCGGAGTGTGAGCCGTTCCACGTGGCGTGCGCCGATGGCAATCAGGACGGATATCCCGAATGTGTGGAATGCCTGACTGCCCAAGAGTGCGCCGACGACAGTGCCTGTACTCAGGATTTGTGTTTGGGGGGCAGTTGCCAGCACGTAGCGGTGGGAAATTGCGGCACCCAAGCCGACTGCCAGGACGGAGATCCCTGCACGCTGGACGTGTGTCTTGCGGGCTCTTGCACGTGTCAGAACCAGATCATTCCGGGCTGTTGTGCCACCGATTCCCAATGCGACGACGGGGATGCCTGTACACAGGACTGGTGCGGCAATCAGATCTGCCGCCATGGTCAGCCGTTGACGGCCCCAGGGATCTGCTGCAGTTCAGATCAGGCATGCCCTTCGTTGGGTCCGTGTCTTCTGGGGCGGTGCGAAATGTTGGGGCCGACTACGGGTCGCTGCATTTGGGAGCCCGACACCGGGGTCCAGGGGTGTTGCTGGGCTGACGAAGAGTGCCCATCGGACATGCCGGAGTGGCAAGGCCGGTGTGTGTGGCCTGCCCCGGACCAGCCAAGCCATTGTGAACTGGTTAAGAACCCGCTTTGGTGCTCGTCACCGCAAGAATCGGGTCTGGTTATCAACGAAATGATGGTGAACCCTCTGGTTCTGCCCGATGTGGCCGGTGAATGGGTTGAACTCTTTAATGCTGCCGACCACTCCATCGACGTCTCGGGCTACAAGTTGGTGGGCACCGACGCGGAAGCCTGTGAACTGTTCCCCAACGAAGCCCACCTGCTGGCGCCGGGCGCCTACCTGATGGTGGGGCGTGTGGCCGATGTCTCGAAGAACGGCGGCATTTCGCTGGACGTGACCTGCCCACTGACGTTGTCGCTGAACAACCTTGGGGGTGAACTTGCGTTGACGGATTCCCTGGGAGTTCAACTGGATCGTTGGGCCTATGCGGGCGGCGACTCGGGGGCATCCCAGGCTCGTGTATCGCCTTATTCCCCGGCGATTCCAGCCAATCTGGGCATTGGCAAACACCCCTATGACTCCTACGGCAACCACGGCACGCCCGGGGCGCCCAATCTGGACCAGGGACATGATTCGAAGCCTTCGGCCATCTGCGACGACAACGACGGATGTACCTTGGACCTGTGTGGTGGCGGCCAAGACCAACGTCTGTGTGCGAACCTGCTTCG
>CAYTWV010000242.1:3156-6900 GCA_964442235.1 uncultured Myxococcales bacterium
GCTGTTGTGCAAGCGACCAGGAGTGTGACGATGGCGACGTATGCACCACCGACGTTTGTTCTGCGTCGGGGCAGTGTGAAGCCATTGCGATTCCGGGCTGTTGCACCAAGGACAGCCAGTGCAACGATGCCTGGAACTGCACCTCGGACCGATGTATCAACTCGAAATGCCGGCACCAGCCTGCCGACGGTGGCGCTGCGTGCTGCAAACAGAATGCGGATTGCCCGGCCCCGTTGGGGTGCGGGGCCACGGCGTGCATCGATGGCCGATGCCTGACTCAGATTCCGGCCAATTGCTGCAAGAGTGCTGCCGAATGCGACGACGGGAATCCGTGCACCCTGGATCAATGCCAAAGTTCTGTCTGTTCTCACTCGTGGAAGCCGTCGTGTTGCAGCACCGCTTCAGACTGTGTACAGCAACTTGGGACCGTCCCGGCTTGTCGACCGGTCTGGTGCATCCAGGGAAGTTGCCGGCTTGGACCCAAAAGCGACTCTTGTTGTGAGACCCTGGAAGATTGTGACGATGGCAATCCATGCACGTTGGATGTCTGCAATACAACCTCTCACACGTGTCTGCACGAGTCGGCTGGGGCGGGCTGTTGTGCCGCCGATGTGGACTGCATAGAGGCCGTTGGGGGTTGTCAACACTCCGTCTGCATCGCCAATCAGTGTATCCCCGTTCAACAGCCCGGGTGCTGCACACAACACTCGGAGTGCGAGGATAAAAATCCATGCACTCAGGACTCGTGTCTGGCCGGCAGTTGCCGCTTTGTTCCCACCGAGCTGTGTTGCCAATACGCTTCGGACTGCCCCACTCGGTTCCATCCTTGCCATCACTGGGAGTGCCTCTCGGGCATGTGCCAGGATATCACCGAAACTCCATGCGGGTTGATGGTGGACTATCTGGAATCGTTCCACCAGGAGCAGGGGGTGGATTGGTTTGGTTTTGGCGGGACGGACCTGCCGCCGGGAACAACGTCCGGCCAGTTGGAATGGCGTAAAGAGGGGCTTCTGGGCCCCGACGGCCACCTGAAGCTGAGTTCCTCTCCCGAGTCGGTCGTGTGTGTCTCGACACCCAGCATCACGGTCCCCAAGGCGGTCACCCTGATTACCGTGGCCTATGATTGGGGCCTGGCGACCTGGCAGGGGCAGATGTCGTTAAGCACCTATTGGCGGGCGGACGAGGGCCCTTGGGTTGTGATGGAATCCCAGCCTCCGTCGGGCCAGGGCATGGTGTGGGAAGAGAACCGCAGGGTGACTCTGGAACTGGATTCGGGCGTCAGCACAAAGGTGCAGGTCGCCTGGTGCCTGGACGCGAAGACAGCGCAGGGCTGGGCCGAGTTGGACAGCATTGCCGTGGGGCAGGGACGGCCCCCGGAGTGGAACGTCGGGGCCATGACCTTGTGGGCTTCACCCGGCGGTCACATGTGGCAGTTGGCCAGTTTCACTGATCCCGACGGATTGTTGCCGGGGTCGTATCGGCTGTCGGTGAAAGGGGACAGTTCGGGCTGGGCCGGGATTTACACCCACAAGAAGGGGATGTCACTCTCGGATCAGGTTTCGGTTCGGGTGGGGGCGTCTCCAGGGCTAGGGACCTATCCTGGCTCTCACCGGTTTGAAGTGGAGGTGTGGCAGGGCGTCTTGCACGACTCGCTGGTGGTGGCGCTGGAAGTGGGCGCCATTTCGTGTGTCACCGCTTCGGAATGCCCTCAGACCACGCCTTGCACCCAAGCCGCCTGCACGCAGGGCCGCTGCGTCTGGTCTGCGTCAGTGGGACCTTGCTGCGGCAACACCAGACTGGACGATGGCGAAGGATGTGACGATGGAAACCTGCTGGCGTTGGATGGCTGCAATGCCCAGTGCGAACCCGAAGATACCGATGGCGACGGGGTGGTCGACCCGCTGGACCTTTGCCCACAACTCTACGAGGTCTATCCCGGGGACTTGGACCTGGATGGCGTCGGTGATGCTTGCGATGAAGACCGCGATGGCGACTTGACTGCCGATATCCACGACAACTGTCTATGGGCCGCAAACTCGCAACAGGCGGATTTGGATCAAGACGGGCAGGGAGACGTGTGCGACCTGGACGACGATGGGGACAGCGTGCCCGATATCGCCGACAACTGCCCGGCAGAGCCAAACCCCATGCAGACGGACACGGATTGGGACGGGTACGGAGACGAATGTGACCCCGATGGGGACAACGACGGGGTGCCCGACCTGATAGACGACTGCCCCACGGTTCCCGACCCGTTCCAGGGTGATATGGACCTGGACGGGGCCGGCGATGCCTGCGACGAAGATGCCGACGGAGACGGCTACGACCTGTATCACGACTGCGATGACCGCAACGCCTCTCTGCTGCCCCAATGGAGCGTGCGGTTGGTCTCTACGGGGGCCTTCTGGCTCTTCTCGAACCAGCTTGGCATTTTCCGGGACCGACCCCTGGTGGTAGCCCGGCAAGACGGCGACTTGGGATACGTGCCCTCGCTGCTGGAGCCCGATCAAGCCATTGCTCCCACGGCGGCGTCCTGGGAACTTCTGGGGTCTGGACCCAATCTGGCATTGCTTCGCCAGGCAGGCGGCCCCATCACGGCACTTTATTCGGGCAGTTCGAAGGGTGTGGTGTTGGGCGACTATCCGGTTCACGCAGGGTTGGCTCAGGTAACGGGCACTCAAGCGGCCTGGTTGGGCGGCGAGGGATTGCAGCGCGAAGTGTTCTGGCTTCGACAAGAGGTTCCCGAACAAGTGACCCAGAATGGGGTAGCCGAAACCGGATTGGTGCTGGGAAACTACGTCCTTGCGTGGACCGCCCAGGGCGACGTGTTTGTCCACGATGGACAGCAGGTCACGCAGTTGACCCAAGACACAATCCTGGACGAGTCTCCGGCATTCTGGTCCGGCGGATTGGCTTGGATTCGGCGCAATGCTCAGGCAGGCAAGGGAAACGTCGTGTTGTGGAGCGATGCGCTGCATGGCATCACCTACGTGGTGGACGACGCCCTGGAAGACCACCTGCTGGTAGGCGGAACGTTTGGGCTGGCTTGGGCCCGAGCCAATTCGTGGGGCGGTGAAGATGTCTTCCTTTTCAGGGCAGACCAGGCCCAGAAGATTCCCGGGTCATCTTTTGACGCCATCGAACGACTTTGGGTGACCGACTCGTTTGTGGCGTGGATAGGACGGAAGGACGGCCAGCGTTCCCTGTGGGGATTTGATGGGCGCGACACGCTGCAGCTTGCCGACCATCTGCAGCCTGATGCGGCGGTAGCCGTATCTCAGGATCAGATCGCGGTAAACACTACATTTGGGGTTGTGGTCGCCCGTTGGGCGTGTGTTCCGAATCCGGATCTGGACGGCGACGGCGAGAAGGCACTGCTCCATGGGGGGCTTGACTGCGACGATTCCGACCCATTGGTCACGCCACAATACGTCCTGCAGAACATCACTCAGGGGCAAGTGGCCGTTCAAACCGCGCCGGACCTGCACCAGGGCAAGTTGGTCTTCACTGCCTCCGATGGGAACGATGACGAAGTTTTCTATTTTGACGGGCGCATCCTGATGCGGCTGACCGAAGACACCAAGATGGACAGCCAGGCCCGAATTCACGACGGCTACGTGGTATGGCAAAAGGGAAGTGGCGCCAGCAGCGAAATCTGGTGGTTTGATGGCAACAGTCTGGTCGCCATCCCGGGCAGTACCGGCGGCTCTTCCCCTCAGGTTTGGGGCCCATGGGTCACATGGA
>CAYTWV010000243.1:0-6860 GCA_964442235.1 uncultured Myxococcales bacterium
ACCTGTTGCGCCATGCGGTTGCAAAAGGCCACCATATCTGGCCGAATCTCCACCTCCACCACCGTCGCCGTAAACCCCAAACGTTCGGTCAACACGTAGTAGAGGGCAAAGGTCAAATACCCCTTCCCTGAACCGAAATCCAAGACTCGGACGGCCTCGGATGGGCTCCACCCTTTCAAAACCCCTTCCAGAACCTCCACAAACCGATTCACCTGTTTCCACTTGTGCGTCATGCCCGGCACCACACGCCCGGCACTGTCCGTCAACCCCAAGGCCCTCAGCCAGGGACGGGCAGAATCCACAAATCGGCGCTTCTCACGGTTGTGCTCAAGTTTGGCCGCGGCTCGCGCCGCACCGCCTTTGCGCATCACCGTCTCTTTGCCTTTGCGGCTCCACTCTCCGTGGACCTCTCCCTCGGTGCACAGCAGATGCGCCGACCGGGCAGAAACGCCGGCAACCCCCGTCAACCAGGCTTCAAATTCCACGAGCCCCATGTTCCGAGTCTCATCCCGAGTGGGAAATCGGAACAACAACGACATCACGACCTGCCCCCGAACCTCCACGGGACGGATTTCCACCCGCTCCACTTCGTTCAGTTCACCATGGCACTTAGAGAGGATCAGTTTGACCCAGTCTCGCTTGGTTTGGTGTTCACGCCACGCCGCCAGAAACTTGACGGCGGAACCGGGCTGGGTGGGGGATTCATCCTGATCGAGGTCCAGGTCTTGGTCTTGGTCATTCATGCGTTCAGGCACCTTTGGCTACCAGTTGAAAGGAAATTTCTTCCCACTGGAGCAGAAATATCGAACATCATTATTAGAAATACTGCCGCAACTACCCTGACACAGATACCTCATATCATTATTTGATATGCTGCCACAACTTCCCTGGCAATAGTATCTAAGGTCGTTATTCGATATGCTTCCACAGCTATTTTGGCAAAAATATCTGAGGTCATTATTTGAGATACTACCGCAACTGTCCTGGCAGAAGTAGCGCATATCGTTATTCGAGATACTGCCGCAACTGCCCTGACAATAATATCGCATGTCGCTGTTTGAGACGCTGCCGCAACTGTCCGACTGGCAGGCCCCGGCTGATTCGGTTCCTGCCTCGGGCCCGCGGTCCGGTCCGGCCACCCCTGCGTTTGCTCCCCACATCAAAACAAGAGCCAGAACGAAGTTGCCCATGTGACCTCCACGCGGGCAAACGCCCGCCGAAAAAAGGGCCGGACTAGAAGAAGTACTTCGCCAACCCCAAGACTCCCTGGCTCCAGGGCACACGGTGGGTGGTCCCACCGGCGGCCGCTTCCAGACGCTCACGGTTGGCCAGATACCACTCGAAGTTCCGGATCAACGCGTCCTTGTTCGAGTATTTGGGACAGAAGCCGAATGTGCGCTCGGCTTTTTCAACCGATACAAACGAATCCCGAGTCGCCGTCTTGTAGACCCAGGGATACAGCGGCGAAAGCCCCAGGCGGTCCAGCACTTCCAGCGAAAACACCACCAGATGGCCCGGAGAACTTCGGATCTTGCGCCCGAAACCGGCACGATCCAAGACCACCTGATAATCTTCTCGCATCGTCGAAAAAATCTTCGCCCCAATATTGAACTCTGTATTCACCGCCTCTTTATCTGGATGCTCTGCTGCCTTTATAATTGCATCACAAAGGTCCTCTACATCCAAAAGTTGATAAAGATTGTGGCCACGGCCGATCATGGGGAAAGCCCGCCCCTCACAGGCCCACTGATAGAATATCGCAAAGACCCCCAGGCGCTCGGGACCGACAAACGACTTGGGACGGATGGTTGTGATGACCATGCCCTGCTTGCGGTACTCCTGCATCATCCCCTCGGCCTTCACCTTGGTGATGCCATAGGGGCCCACGCCGATCAGCGGGTCTTCTTCATACAACGGGTGTTTTGTAGGCAGCCCATATACCGCCGTAGACGATATATATACACACCTTGGCACATTGTACTTTTTGGCAGCATCGAAGACGTTGCGAGTTCCGTCGATGTTGGTGGTCATGATGTCTTTTTTCGGATAGAGCGGCAGCGCCGCAGCGCCGTGCATCACCACATCAAATCCCTGCTTGATACACGCATCCACGGCGTCCCGATCCCGGACGTCAATCTGCACATGCGTCACCTTGGATACCGTATCGGGATACTCAAATGGATCCTTGTCCAGCGTCACCACCTGGTGGCCCCGTGCCAGAAGATTGCGAACCAAATTGATCCCCAGGAACCCAGAACCACCCGTTACCAGCCATCGGGACATCGAAACTCCTCCCTCTTATTCAACCGTTTTGCCCTCAATCGACTCTGCCAACCCGCAAAGCATCAATCGGGGGCCCGCCACCGGGCGCCCACTCCCTGACGGTCGTGGCACTGACAAACCTGCACGCGCGGACGCGTCGACATCAAACCTGGGCGCCTGGACGCACAGACGCGTCATCATAACCCAAGGCCGACCAACCCTCCATGGAATCTTTGGTCTGCCGGTGCCATCGCCTGCTTGCGACCGCATGACTTCCAAAACGTCATGGAGTACACTGCCACGGTTTCGAACAACGAGGCTTCCCATGTGCAAAACGCTTCGCCCCCTGTTGATAGTCCTGATTTGTGCTGCGTTCTTGTTACAAGCCTGCCTGGAGAGCAACCCACAACCCTCTCCCTACGGCGATGACACGCCCAACGGAGGGTATGACGCCAAAGACCCCTTGGGCACGGATCTGGCCTCGGCTGACACCAGACCCGGCGAAGACTATTTCCAGCCTGCCGACATGGACGGGCACAAGGATACCCTCGGAGGTTTGGATACCCTGGATGACAGTGGACTTCCCCTGGACGTGAAGGCTGACCTTGGCGACTGGGACAACGTGGGCGACGATTGGACAGAGGTGGACCCCCAGGACGTGCTGGACCTGCAAGACGCCTTGGACGGTTTGGACCAGATAGACACCCTGGAACCGCCCCAGCCCTGGCGCAGCGAACTCTACCCAGAGGATTGGACCCCCGAATTTTCCGATGCCGAGGGCCGTTTTGTCCCGGACTTTTCCTACGCTGGGTATCGAAACTCGCTGACACCTCCACCGGTGGATGCCCCCGCAGATCTCTTCTCGGTTCTGGATTTTGGGGCCGACCCCACGGGTGCTGCGGACAGCACCGCTGCCATTCAAACGGCTCTGGATGCTGCCGAAGCCAACTTGGGTGGCGTCGTCCTGTTCCCCGCAGGGCTCTATCGGTGCGACGGCCTGCTGACGCTTTCGGGCTCCCATGTGGTGTTGCGTGGCGAAGGCCCCCAGGTCAGCCAGGTCTTTTTCACCCGAGTGGAGAACATGGCCCATGCTTCCCACCTGACCGTTCAAGGCAGCGTGGGCAAGGTCCTGGAATGGCCGCTGGCCGTGGAAGGGTTATCCCGCTCCTTTGAGATCTATGTGGATGACGCCACCGGATTGACGGCCGGCGATGATGTGACCCTCGGCTGGACTATCACGCCCGAGTTTATTGCGGATCACAACATGACCGGCGTCTGGCAGGCGTTCAACGGGACCTGGCAGCCGTTCTTCCGCAGGCAAGTCGTGTCAGTGGATACCTCGGTTTCTCCCAATCGGGTGGTTCTGGACGTTCCTTTAAGGTACCCCGCACTGCTTCGAGATCTGCCCACGCTGCGCAAAGAATCCGGCTACCTTCAGGAAGTCGGGATCGAACATCTGGGCATTGCATCCGCAGTGACCTGGGAAGAGGCCTGGTCCAACGAACGCTCCAACGTGGTCACCCTTTCGGGCGTGAAAGACGCCTGGGTGGTGGATGTCGCCTCGTTTCCTTCACCTTTGGCCCCTCTGGAGGGCACCGGCGCCGGAGCTCACCTCCAGGGCGGCGGAATCAAGGTACTGGCCAGCAAACGGGTGACCGTGGCCCAGTGCACCCTGCAAAAGGCCCAAAATCGTGGGGACGGAGGCAGCGGATACCTGTTCGAGATCTCCATGAGCAGCGAAGTCTTGACCCAAGACTGCGTTGGCCTTGAGGGAAGACACAACTTCATCCAGAACTGGGGATTCGGGACCACGGGCTGTGTCTGGCAACGCTGTCTCAGTGCCGGTGGCCTGGCCGTTCCTTCCAAAGACTTCCCCACCATCGCCACCATCGGATACTCCGAGTTCCACCACTCGCTGGCCACGGCCAACTTAATCGAGGGCTGCACCTTCGACGATGGCTGGAAAGCCGTAAACAGGCAGCAGTGGAGCACCGGGGCGGGCCTGACCTCCACTCAGAACGTCTTTTGGAACAATTTGGGCTCCGGCAAGATCTACTCCAGGCAGTTTGCGTGGGGCTATGTGATCGGCACGCAGGGCGCCCTGGCCGTGGTGACTGGGTTAACAGGCCTTGGAACCGATGAAGCCCAGGGTTCAGCGCCCGAAGACTGGGTCGAGGGCCTCGGTGCCGGTGCCGTTTTGGTGCCTGCCAGCCTCTTCCAGGACCAGTTGGAGCGCCGCCTCGCACCATGAGCCCCAACGGAACCTTTCGGGCGTGCCAAAAAGCCTTGACAAGAACCCCCTATCTCCCCATAATCCGCCCACTGTCTTTGAAGGGATGGTGTTGAATGAGGACGAAAGACACAGTTGAGCATCGACCGGTGGAAGTGCTGGTCGAAAATGAAAACGTAGACCGCGCCCTTCGCGCTTTGAAGCGCAAGATGGCCAATGAGGGTGTCTACAAAGAACTGAAGAAACGAAAGTTCTTCCTCAAGCCCAGTGAGCAGATCAAGCGGAAGCATCGGGAAGCCGAGCGCCGCCGAAGAAAGGCTATGCGCTCTCGTGCCCGGAAAATGGCCGAGAAATAGCGTCCGCTCCCCCTCTGGGCTGCGATTCCTACTTCGGTTGGGACTTCTTGCGTAGCCTGCGGCCCAAGATCTCTCTTGGGTTCGGTCTTGCTGTTGCTCCAGGACGACTTTTCTGATACTCCCCCAGTAGAGGTGTCTCGTGACGCAGTGGGTAGAGTGTCAAATTTGTCCGAAGTATTGCCGTATCGCCCCAGGGCGCTCCGGTGATTGCAGGATCCGAGTCAATCTGGATGGCAAATTGGTGGCCACGACCTACGGGTACCCCACCAGCATCCATATCGACCCCATCGAGAAGAAGCCGCTGTTTCACTTCCTGCCCGGCTCGAGCATCCTCTCCGTGGCGACTGTCGGCTGCAACTTGCATTGCAAGGGCTGCCAGAACCACGAGATCTCGCAAGCCAACCCCGAGCAGATGGACGTCTTCCAGATGAGCCCGGCCGAACTGGTCGCACTCACCCTGGAAAAGGGCTGTCCCTCTATCGCCTACACCTACACCGAGCCCGTGGCCTTTTATGAGTACACTCTGGACTGCTCTGTGGCCGCCAAAGAGGCCGGCCTTCACAGCGTTCTGGTCACCGCCGGTTACATCAACGAAACTCCGCTTCGAAACCTGGCGCCCTTCGTGAAGGCCGCCAACGTCGACGTGAAGGCCTTTTCCGACGCCTTCTACAGGGACTATTGCGGTGCCACACTCAAACCGGTGCTGCGTGCCGTGGAAATTCTGCTGGAAATGGGCGTCTGGGTGGAACTGACCTATCTGGTCATCCCCACGCTTAATGACTCCGAGCAGGAAGTGCAGTCCTTTGTCCAGTGGGTCAAACAAACCCTCGGGCGCACGGTTCCCGTGCATTTTTCCAGGTTCTTCCCCCAGCATCGCATGCAGAATCTGCCCCCCACTCCGCCGGAAACCCTGCTGGCTTGTCGCCAGATCGCTCAGTCCGAGGGCTTGGCCCACGTCTACTTGGGAAACCTGCGGACGCCGGGCTCCGAAGACACCTTCTGTGCCAATCCCGAGTGTCCAGATACCACCACTCCGTTGGTCAAGCGGGCTGGCTTCAGAATCCTCTCCAACCGAATCCAGCAGGGACTCTGTCCCAGTTGCCGCACCCCTGTGGCCGGGATCTGGAGCTAGTCCCATGGACCGCCGCAGTTTCCTGATGGCTCTGGCTTCCCTTTGGCTTTCGGCGCAGATCTATTACAAACGCCCCCAACCGTCCTTCCCCCGCATCAAACCCTTGGACAAAAACAGCCTGACGGCCCCGCACCCCTGGGCCGGCTGAGTCAACCCCCGCAGCGCCCCGAATTGGGCCGCACACCACGGCACTTTCTTGCGCCCTGCGTCATGCGCGATACAGTGGCAGCGACGAGGCAAGCGTGCGGCTGCAGAACAAAGATACAACCCCAGACTCCCAGTTCGTGACCCGAGGGTACGTGTCGCTGGATGGTTCCCCCGTCAGTTCGGGTCCGCTTCCAGCCATGCCACCGGGGTATACCCTGCTGGAACCCATCGGCAAAGGCGGCTGGGGCACGGTCTACAGGGCCATGCAACACTCCACCGGCCGAGACGTGGCCGTCAAAATCCTGCGGGAAGACGTCCATCAATATGCCCATATCGTCGAACGATTCCATCGGGAAGCCCGAGCCGTCTCGGCCCTGCAGCACCCCAACATCGTCACCCTGCACGACTTCGGCTATACGCCCGATAATCGCGCCTTCATGATTATGGAACTGGTGCGCGGCGAATCCCTGGACTCGATTATCCGGTCTCAAGGGGGCCTGCCTGCACCCGTCGCCGCGCTCATCGCCCGCCAAATAGCCCAGGCCCTGGCAGCGGCCCATGACCAGGGAATCATCCATCGGGACATCAAACCCCATAACGTGATGATTTCCGAGATCAACCACAGTGCCTTTTTTATCAAAGTTCTGGATTTTGGCGTCGCCAAGATGCTGGGAGAATCAGCCGGATTGACCGCCGAGGCAAAGTCTTTGGCACCCCCGAGTACATAAGCCCG
>CAYTWV010000244.1:0-5945 GCA_964442235.1 uncultured Myxococcales bacterium
GAGGGCTCGGAGCGCACCTCTCCCGGAGCCGAAAGTGCAACCAAGGCACAAATACACCACATCAGAAGTGTGCGCGAAGTGGCTGCGACCATCTTGAACCTCCTGGTTGGACGGGCTAAGCCCGCCACGTCAGTTGGAGAATGCACAGCGATGTTCCGTTCTTGACTATGAGCATGGTCAGAAATCCCACGCTATGTCAAGGTTCGCGTGGGCGACGCGCGAGACCTAACCAAGTTGCCTGTGTTCCCGCACAGCCGGGCCACGGGTGCTCCGGATTTCTCATTCGCATCGATATAGAATCCACTCCCCGATCGTGCTAGATTTCCGCTTCAAGTATGGAGGTTCGAACATGGGGTGCGGAGCGACATCGAGTGGACATGGAGCCTGTGGAAAGGTGTTCTGGGGCGGCCTGATGGTCATCGTGGGAGGCTTGTTTCTGGCCGATCACATGGCGTATCTGGATGCGGGCGAGACGCTGTCGGCGTTCTGGCCCTTGCTGCTGGTCTTCCTGGGCCTCACCATGATGTTCGGGGCCAAACGCAACCTCTTCTGGGGACTGGCCGTGACGGGCGTGGGTGCGGTCCTGCTGATGCAGGAACTGGAGGTCATCTCGGGGGGCGTGTGGGGGTACATCTGGCCTGGTCTGCTGATTCTGGCGGGGTTGGGCATGATCTTCCGCAATCGCAAACCCGCCTCCGGGGGCGGCTCGCAGAACGTCTCCTCGGGCAAACTGGACCACTCCTCTACATTCTCCGAGGCTCGTTATATCGTGAATTCGCAGGCGTTCGAGGGCGGTCGCATCTCGGCCTCGTTCAGTGAGACCCAGTTGGACCTGACCCAAGCGTCCACACTCTTGGGCTCCGTGGAGTTAAGAGTGGACTGTTCCTTTGGCCACGTCATCATCCGAACCCCTGCGGCCTGGAAAGTGGAACTGCAGATCAAGTCTGTGGCCGGTGACGTGAAAGACCATCGAGGTGTCGCCGCTCAAACCGGGCCGACTCTGGTTCTGAAGGGTGACGTGATGTTCGGCTCTATTGAAGTCTTTTGATCTTTAGATTTCCTCTAATGGTTCTCGGTTGATGGACCGGTGTTTTGCGCCGCACCCGCCCCGCTTGGTCAGCGATACACCCCTCAGGGGCAAACCATGGGGCCGCCCTGGGCATTCTGGCACATGGCGATAATCTCGAACGTGCATTTATCAATATTTTCTTGCGTACTATCGATGACGCTTTGCATCATATCCGGAGTGGCCGTCCCAGGCCGCAGTGACTTGTATCGTTTGCCGTTGGCCACCTGGGCCACGTAGGGCTGAAGGTCGGGGGACGACGAACTCAGCAAACCCTGATCCGACCACCACGGGTCCACCTGGCCCATCAGTTGCCAACCCGCAGTGTGCCCCTGAATCGCGTACACCACGGCCCCGGGGTACATGTCCCACTCCAAAACCCAATGCCAGTGCATGGCGTCGTCCACATCCAGATAGGGCTCGGTCATGAAGACCTTGTACGGAAGCGGGTGAGGGGCATCCAGATCGACCTGGATGTTTGGATTCTGCCCGGGATGGAGGTTCACGCTGACCGAGGAATAGGCCAGAACAGTCTCGGTAGCTGGATCCACGGCCTTCACCGTGATTGTGGCCATGCCCGGGATCAGCGCCGAAGCCTGGTAAACCACCGGAAATGGCCAACCTCCCATGGGAAGGTCGGTCACGTCCTGGGCCGCCTCATCCATATAGTCAATGTTCATACGAATGGCAGCACTTTCGTATGATTTGCTTGAGAACACCGTTACCTGGGCCCAGCCGGGAAATGAAACCGCTGCCGAATCCGGGCCAAGGTGAAGCGTCGCCAAGGTGTCCGGACCCTGCGATTCCATCAGGAACGCACCATCGTCGAAGACATGGCCAAGCGTTTCGTAAGTCCCCGAAAGCATTCTGTTTATCATGATTTGAAGGTTGGTCAGGGCGTCCCAGATCTGCGTCACGTGGTCCCACCCCAATACCGCTGCGGCCCCGTTATCCATGTACGCATATCGGTGGTGCCAACCGTAACATGTCATAAGAACCATGATGGTATTGTCAAGGCTCTGAAGCTCGTTGCGCAAGATATCAGTGCTCATATACATATAAACGGCGCCATGCTTGTTGACAAGCTGGAAAACGTCACCTTGTTTGTTCCACTTCATCCACAGCTTCACTTTCTCTTCGCCCGCAACCAGTTTGTAGTTTCCTGCAGAGCAGCACTGGATATAGCCCCGGGTCACCTGGGCGTTGGGCAGGTCCGTGGTTCCCTCTTTGATCACCGCAAGTTTGCCCCACAATCCGTGCGCCAACGTCAGCACAAATCCATAGTCCCCCATCTGGAACCAGGTATCGGGCGTAATGCTGAGATCGTCGTCATTCTTCCGCTCCACATGAACCAGATCCGATTGGCTCCAACCCAGCCCCAGAAGCCTGTCCACCAGGTTTTGCCAGATTACGTCGGCAAAAGGAAAGTCCGGGTGAGCGATATCCATGAAAAGGACCTTCCTGCTGCCAGGAACCGAGGCCTTGGGGCCGGGTGCAGGGTCAAACATCATGGCCGGTTGGGGCATTCCCGCCTGGGACGGGCTTCCTGCGGACGCGTTTTCCATAAGCGAACCCTCCGGCGGGGTGCCGGCAATGGACTGAGGGTCCAGCGTGAACACGCCTCCCCAATGCCCATCCTTGAACCGGATGACCACGGTATAACCATCCTCAAAGAGTGCTGCCTCGGATATGCCCTCCAATCCGGAGTTCAACCATTGCACAAGAGCTTGCCTGGCAGCGGCTTCATCGTTTTGGGAGAGCAGCAACTGGTTGTATTTGGCTCCGGCGGCAAGCAGCGCTTCGTGGTCGGCCTTGGGCAGGACCCCGTATTCCGTGGCTTCCAGCGAGGTGTCCGGCGACGTCAATTCGGTGTTGTCGTGAAGCGAGAGGTCTTCCAGGTCTCCGCTTACCTGATCCGACAAATCGCCCGCAGCGTCGGGACCCTGGTCCAACGACGTCAGGTCGCCCAGGTCGCCGGGGTCGCACATCAGGAAGAACGGCGCTAACTGGCTGAGGATCCGGGGCAAGGGCTCGAGCGGACAGGCCCAGGCGGCCATCGGCCGAAGCGAGATCCGATGGAGAAGCCGTATCGGAACCACCCCCCGATGGTGAAGAGCATCGCAGCGGAAGGGCAAACATACCCAGCACCAACATGGCCAGTACCAATCCGCATCTGGGGCCATGGAAGGTGGGGCGGGCCGTCAGGGAGTTGGCTCCCGACTGATGGTTCGCAGGTTGGGTAAGCCTATGGGGGAATACACCAAGTCGTGCCCATGGATTCATTTCCCGACTCCTTCTCCGGTAGCATTGAAGGTTCAAGCATTCTTAATCTTCTTCGCTTCGTCAAGAGCAGTTCCCTCCTGCCAGGCCCGCGGGTCATCTCAACTAAACCACTGCTCTTCTATCTCGTCCCTACCCCTCGACTCGGGCGCAGCCTCGCTCGGGGTAAACGGCTGGGGGACGGATCGAGATATCTGGCCAGCCGTTTAGCAGGCAAGAGCTGAGGCCTGCGGGGTAGGGAGTGTTGCGACCCGCCGCTTTTCCGCCTTTACTACTCGGCCACAATTTTCTATGCTCCGCGGTTCCAGGAAGGAGCCATACATGGGGCGAATCCAGACTTATCTTCGACCACGAACCCTTGATGAGGCCGTGGAACTTCTGAAAGAGCACCGAGGCAAGGCCGCAGTGCTGGCAGGTGGAACCAGTCTCTCGGTGCGCATGCCGGGGGGAATCGACTCCCTGGTCGATATCCGAAGGCTGGGGTTGGAGGGCATCGAGGTGCGCGACCGCAAGTTGTGCATCAAAACGTGCACTACCGTGGCCGATCTGGCCGCTTCGACCGAGGCCCAGACGCTGTTTGGCGGAGTGTTGGCCACAGCGTGCAAGCGCATAGCCTCTACCCCCCTTCGGAACCTGATTACCGTGGGTGGCAACGCATTCCATGTGCTGCCCTGGAGCGATTTGCCGGCGCTGTTCCTGGCCACGCAGGCCGAATTTGTCTTTGTAGGCGAAGGGACCCGGGTCATAGCGGCCGATACGCTTTACGGCGCCAGCCCCAAGTCTCAGGTCAAGCCGTGGGAAATCCTGGTTGAGGTCCGCATTCCATTGCCCGCTTCCGGGACCGGGGCCTCGTTTCACAAGGTCAGTCGGACCCAGTTCGACTATGCCACCATGGATGTGGCCGTTGTGGGCCACCAGGCCAACGGCGTGATTGCGGATTGCCGCATCGTGTTGGGCTGCCTGCGCACACTGCCGCTGCGGGCCACCAGCGCCGAGCAGGAAGTCCGGGGCAAAGCGCCCTCGGCACAACTCTTCGCCGCTGCCGCTGCCCGAGCTGCCGGGGCCATCGAACCCGCCCACGATTTCCGGTTCTCGCCGGATTATCGTCGCCACCTGACCAAAGTCTGGGTGAAGCGGGCGCTGCTTGAAACCTTCGGCGTGGCGTAAGGAGCCGAACATGAATGTAACGTTAATCTTGAACGGCGAACGCCGAAGCTGTGATGTGGAAGCCGACGAGAAGCTGCTAAGTACCGTTCGCGATCTGGGCTGCACCAGTGTGAAGAAGGGCTGTGGCGAAGGCACGTGCGGCACCTGCGTCGTGATTCTGAACGGCAAACTGGTGAACTCTTGTGTGCTCTTCACCGCTGCCTGCGATGGGGCGGATATCACGACGGTAGAAGGGCTTGGCGATCCCCTGGATCCCCACAGCCTTCAGACGGAATTCGTTAAGGCCGGTGCCGTCCAGTGTGGCTATTGCACCCCGGGCATGATTCTGGCTACCAAGGTACTGCTGGATCACACCCCCAATCCGACCAGAGAGCAGGTCATGTCCGCTCTGGACGGCAACCTCTGCCGCTGCACGGGCTACGTCAAGATCTTCGACGCCGTGCATAACGCCGCAGAGTTACTCAATCAACCGAAAGGGTAGGGAGGCCAACCATGACCGATGTACGTGACCTGAAGGTGGTGGGCCACTCCCCGAACAAAGTCGACGGCCTGGGCCTGGCCTGCGGCAAAGAGAAGTTCGTCGCCGACGACGTGCCCAAGGATGCGCTGTTTGTGCGCATTTTGACCAGCCCGCATGCCCACGCCCGAATCTCTGAGATCGATACGACCAGGGCCAAGGAACTTAAGGGCGTAAAGGCCGTGCTGACCTGGAAGGATCTTCCCAGGGTGGCGCATACAACCGCCGGGCAAGGCTATCCGGAACCCTCGCCCTATGACACCTTCACCCTGGACAACAAGGTCCGGTTTGTGGGCGATCGAGTGGCGGCAGTGGCCGCGGAAACCGAGGAAGCTGCGGCCGAAGCCCTGGGCCTGATTGACGTGAAGTATGAACTGCTTCCCGCCATTCTGGACCCCCGGGAATCCATGGCCCCTGATGCTCCCATCATTCACGACGAGCCCGAAGCTCGCATGATCATCCCGGTCCCCTACGACCCCAGCCGTAACATCGCATCGGCCTGCCACGCCGTGGTGGGCGACGTAGAAAAGGGCCTGGCCGAAGCCGACCACGTCGTTGAACGGGAATTCTCCATCCATCAGGCCCAACACTGCCCAATGGAACCCCATGTGGCCCTGGCCTGGATTGACCCCCGGGGACGGTTGTTCATCCGAACCAGCACCCAGGTGCCCTTCCACGTGCGACGCATTGTGGCCGAACGCCTGCAACTGCCCGTAAAACAGGTGCGAGTCATCAAACCCCGCATCGGCGGCGGCTTCGGGGCCAAACAGGAGGTCCTGATCGAGGACATCGTCGGCGCCATGGCGCTGAAAACCAAACGTCCGTGCCTGCTGGAACTGAGCCGCAAAGAGGAGTTCATCTCCTCTCGAACCCGGCATCCGCAGATTCTGAACATCCGGGCCGGCGATCCATCAG
>CAYTWV010000244.1:5955-6849 GCA_964442235.1 uncultured Myxococcales bacterium
GACCTGAATATCCTTATGGATACCGGGGCTTACGGCGGCCATGCCCTGACCGTGCTTTGCAACTCGGGAAGCAAAACCCTGCCCCTGTACCGCTGGCAAAACATCCGCTTCCAGGGCACGACGGTATACACCAACCTTCCCGTGGGCGGCGCCTATCGTGGATATGGGGCCACTCAGGCCTACTTCCCGCTGGAAGTGATCATGGACGAACTGGCCGAGAAGATCGGCATGGACCCCGTCAAGTTCCGCCAGATGAATCACATCCAGTCCGGCGAATCCAGCCCCATCTTCGAGGCGCTGGGCGAAGGCAAGGCCGGCGTGGCACAAGCCGTCGAGTCCGTGGGCCTGGGCCAGTGTATCTAGTTGGGTGCTGCCGAAATCGGCTGGTTCGAGAAACGTGGGAAATCCCGCAACTCCAAAGAGACCGTTCGCCGTGGCGTGGGCATGTGCTGTCTGATGCAAGGCAGCAGTATCCCCGAAATCGACATGGGGTCGGCCTATATCAAGATGAATGAAGACGGTTCGTTCAACCTGCTTCTCGGGGCCACGGATATCGGAACCGGCAGCGATACCATCATGGCCCAGATTGCGGCCGAAGAGATTGGCTGCGAGTTCTCGGCATTCAACGTGTATTCGTCGGATACGGACCTGACCCCCTTTGATGTGGGCGCCTACGCCTCCAGCACCACCTACCTGACCGGGCAGGCTGTGCGCAAAGCTGCGGCGAAAATTCGTGAGTTCATCGCCCTGGTCGCCTCCAGAATGATGGATGTGCCCATGGAGCAGGTGAAGGTCACGGACAGTCGGGCCTTTGGCCCCGATGGTCGCTCTGTCACCTTCGCCGAACTGGCGACCCACTCGCTGTATGTGGCGGACCAGGCCCAGATTCAGGCC
>CAYTWV010000245.1:0-6798 GCA_964442235.1 uncultured Myxococcales bacterium
TCTGATGAATGTCTGCGACCACATCGGGATCCAGCACCATGGGAGCATCACTGTAGCGACGGGTCATCCCTCGGTATCCGTAACGGAATCCCCGGATATCCCGGACGCCGTACTGAAAATAGAGGGACATGGTCAACGCCCGAATCACATCATTGAGACCGGGACAAAGGCCACCGCAGGTCACGATTCCGGCTTTGGTTGCTGAGGGCTCAAAATAGATCCATCGGCGAGCCCCGGCGGCCTCAAAGCTGGCGGGAGTGCCCCCGTCGGCCAATGCGGCAAGCACGTTGCGTTCGGCGCAGTCGTAGAGAATGCGGTCGGAATCGGCGACAAACGAGTGCCCACGGACGGGGGATTCGACGCCGCAGGGCCCCACCGACCTGATGTGGAAACGGTTCAATGCTGCCTCGCAGGGCTGTTTCTCGGACTCCATCGAGGGTCCTCCCATTGGTTGCGGGGCTCAATGTAGCAGGGTTCACGCGTGGGCGAAAGGGGTTCGCCGGCGGGGCCCCGGCGGTGCCGAGTGCGTTTTGCCTATCGGCAAGATCCATGTGGTTGTATACTTGCCCGGTCTGTCCACCGTTGGGGGCACCCATGAAGCAAGGTTCTGGAAGGTTCTTGGTTGGAATCGCGTTTGGGATCGTCGCCATGGCGGCCCTGTTCCATGCATGCAAGACTCAGACCTCCCAGGGCGATACCGTGAACGCCGACGTGGTGCAGAACGACTCGAAGGCGGAGTTGGATTCCCGTCCTCCGGTGGATACGGTCCAAGACGATATGGCCCCCGACGGCAGGGCCGGTGATCTGCCCGGGCCGCAGGATCTGTTGGTCGACGTGCCTGCCGGCGACGTGTTGGCAGACCAGAAAACCGATTCGGAGCCGCTTGATCAGGTGGACGATTCGACGCCTCCGGATAACGGTTTTGGTGCCGGGCCCTACGGGTATGCTCCGTTTGAAACCGCCGGACCCTTTAAGGTCGCCACGTTGGACGGCCCCTTCGATTTCCAGAAGCAGTGGAGCGGTGGTCAGGATTCTTACCTGTTCCTCTTCTACCATCCCGACTATGAATACAGCACCACCTTGTGGAACAGCTCCATTAAGGACTTGCTTAAGGCGTCACCGCCCAACGTGCACTATTTTTTCCTGTCGTACACCAATACGCCGTTGGCCGATGCCGAGGCCCTGAAGATTCGGGTGGATGCCGCACTGACCGAGTTGGGTGCCACCGAGGCCTGGTCCGGGCGATTACACCTGGTCACCGTCATACCCCAGACGCTGGTGAACTGGCTGGGTGACTTCGTGAAAAGCAAGGGCTACTTCGCCTTTGGCATCGACCGTTTTCAGCGAGTTCGAGAGGCTGGACTGCTGGCCAACGTGACCGGAAGCGGGGCAGGCGAGATGAAGTTTCTGGCCCACGAAGCCATCTATTTTAACTTCGAGTGGGAGCGGGAACAGGTACTGAACGCCAGCGACGACACGGTGATCCCGTTGTTTGAGGCTCAAGAGTTTGCCAACGACGGCTTTGTGGAAGTGACGTTGCCCGCGGCTTCGGAAATGGCGACCTTCGACACCCTGTCGTTTGATTTGACCCTGGGGTGCAAGGACAACCTGGATGACTTGTGCGGCGAGTGGGACTACCTGGTGAATCTGTATCTTTGCACTGCCGAAAATCCCGACGTGTGCAACATCGAAATCGGACGATGGATCACAGCCTATCACCGGGGCGGTCGATGGATCACCGAGGCGTCTCCGGTGCTGGCGTTCCTGAAAGAGGGTGGGAAACATCGATTCCGCCTGAATGTGAGCGGGAATACCTATGTGACCTCGCTGGCACTGCGCATGTCCAACAAGGGCAAGGGGATGCGGCCGGTGGCCTGGTTCCCGCTATGGACGGGCGGCGAGTTCAACTTGACCTATAACCCGTCAAAGTTGCCCATGGTCCAGGATGTGCCGGACACGACCAAACGGGCGGAGATTTTTGCACTGATCACGGGCCATGGTTTTGGCAACGACACGGCGAACTGCGCCGAATTCTGCAACCACACCCACCACTTCGGGGTGAACGGAACCGAGTACACCAAAACCCATCCCCAGGCAGGATTGCCGACCTGGTGCCAGATGATGGTCAAGGATGGGGTGTTGCCGAATCAGTACGGAACCTGGCCCTTCGGCCGAGGGGGCTGGTGCCCGGGCTGGGACGTGAAACCCTTTGTGGCTGACGTGACATCGTCGATCATTAAAGGTGGACCCAATACGTTGACCTATAAGGCGCTCTACTACGGCAACGACTTCTCGCCCAAGCCCCCTGCCGAGCCATCGGGCTTCCCCGGGCGCATCGACGCAACCACGTACCTGGTGTTGTGGGAGTGATCCGTCCGTTTGGTGCAATGCAATAACTGGAAAAAATGCCTTGACCTGAGGCGGAGTAACAGGCTATCAACCAACTGGGATTCCGGAGTCTCGATGCCCCGAATTCCGGAATCCCGACCTCTTTTTTCTACTCCTTCACAAGCCGTCTGACCATCATGGGCAAGATGCCTCCATTGCGGTAGTAGTCCACCTCAACGGGCGAGTCCAGCCTGCAGCGAACCGTGATAGAACGGGGTGTTCCACCGGGTGCCGTGACCTGAATTTCCAGCTCCTGACCCGGCTTGACCTGATCCGTCACGGGAACATCAAAGGTCTCCAGCCCCGTCAGCCCTAAGGACGCAGCGTTTTGACCCTCAAGGAATTGCAGAGGCAACACGCCCATTCCGACCAGATTGCTGCGATGGATGCGTTCATAGGATTCGGCGATGACGGCCTTGACCCCAAGCAACAAGGTGCCTTTTGCGGCCCAATCTCGGGAACTGCCCATGCCGTAATCTTTGCCGGCCAGAACCACCGTGGGAAGGCCTTTGACGCGGTAATCCTGCGCTGCGTCATAGATGGCACAGGTTTCGCCGGTCAGGTGATTGACCGTGACGCCCCCTTCCACACCCGGAACCAGCCGATTCTTGAGGCGAATGTTGGCGAAGGTGCCGCGCGTCATGACGCGATCGTTGCCGCGTCGTGACCCATACGAATTGAAGTCACTCTGCTGCACGCCGTGGGCTACCAGGAACCTGCCGGCCGGGCCGTTGGGGGCGATGTCCCCGGCGGGGCTGATGTGGTCCGTGGTGACGCTGTCGCCCAAATACGCAAGCACTCTGGCTCCAGCGATGGGAGCGATGGGTTTGGTCGAAAGGTCCATGCCCTCGAAATAGGGCGGTTCCTGAATGTAGGTGCTGTCCGGATCCCAGGCATACAGCGGCGAATCGGCCACGGGGATGGCATTCCACTCGATGTTGTTCTGCTCGATGCCTGTGTAGGCCCGCTGGAACAGGTCGGGGCGAATGGCTTTGTTCAGCAACTCACGGATTTCGGCGCCCGTGGGCCAGATGTCTTTAAGGAATACGGGTTTCCCCTCTTTGCCCACACCAATGGGCTGTGTGGTCAGGTCCAGGTTCATGGTTCCCGCAAGGGCGTATGCGACCACCAGGGGCGGGGAAGCCAGGAAATTGGCCCTGACGTGGGGGTTAATTCGGCCTTCGAAGTTTCGGTTGCCCGACAGGACCGACGCAGCCACCAAATCGCCAGACTCAATGGCATCGGCCACGGCCTTGGGCAGGGGGCCCGAATTGCCGATACACGTGGTGCAGCCGTACCCGACAACATGGAACCCAAGCCTTTCCAGGTAGGGAAGCAGACCGGCCTCTACCAGATAGTCGGTGACCACTTTGGAACCCGGTGCCAGGCTGGTTTTGACATAGGGTTTGGTGACCAGGCCCGCTTGCACGGCCTTCTTGGCCAGCAGTCCCGCTGCCAGCATCACCGAGGGGTTACTGGTGTTGGTGCAGGAGGTAATGGCGGCGATCACCACGTCGCCGTGGCCAATGTCGATGGTCCCGGGGACCTTGGCGTTGGGCAGTTCGATGGGGTCCAGCACCACCGTCCCTTTGGCAGAGAGTTTCTCCTCGGGGATCCCGAAGCCGTTCTTATCCACACTTTGGGTCAAAAGGGCCGCCCATTGGCTCTTGACCTTGCCCAGTTCGATGCGGTCTTGAGGGCGTTTGGGGCCCGAGATGCTGGGCAATACGGTAGCCAGGTCCAGTGTCAGTTTTTCGGTGAAGCGTGGTGTAGGGCTGTCGTCGGTGCGGAACAGCCCAAGGGCCTTGCTGACGGCCTCCACGCTGGAAATCAGGGCGTGGTTTCGTCCGGTTCGGCGCAGGAATTCCAGGGCCTCTTCATCCACAGGGAAGAAGGATGCCGTTGCCCCATATTCAGGGGCCATATTGGCGATGGTGGCGCGATCGGGCAACGAGAGGCTGGAGAGCCCTTTCCCGCAGAACTCGACGATCTTGTTCACGACGCCCTTCTTGCGAAGCACCTGGGTGACCAGCAACACCAGGTCCGTGGCCGTGGCGCCTTCGGGCATCTCGCCCACCAACTCCACGCCGACCACCTCGGGGGGAAGCATGTAAAGGGCCTGTCCCAGCATGGCCGCTTCGGCCTCGATGCCGCCTACACCCCAACCCAGGATTCCAAGCCCATTGATCATCGTCGTGTGTGAATCGGTCCCGACCAGGCTATCCGGGTAGGCGACCACTTCATTGCCCTCCCGACGGGCCAGGATGCCGGTGGCCAGATATTCCAGATTCACCTGGTGGACGATGCCACTGGATGGGGGAACCACTCGGAAGTTGTCAAAAACCTTCTGGCCCCATCGCAGGAACTGATACCGCTCCCGATTTCGCTGGAATTCCAGATCCGAGTTGCTGGCCAGAGAGGAAAACGTCCCGAACTTGTCCACCTGAATGCTGTGGTCAATGACCAGGTCCACGTTGATCACCGGGTTGATCTTCTGGGGATCTCCGCCAAGCCGGTGAAGGGCCGAACGCATTGCGGCCAAATCCACCACGGCAGGAACGCCGGTAAAGTCCTGAAGAAGGACGCGTGCAGGCATAAACGGAATCTCATGATTCCCCGGATCACTGGGATTGTAAGAGGCGATCCGAATCACGTCCTCCCGAGTGACCTCTTTGCCGTTCTCGTTTCGCAGTGCGGCCTCAAGCAGAATCTTGATGCTTATGGGCAGGTCCGAAACGGCATATCCCTGCTTTTCAAGCTCCTGGAGCTGGTACACAACCAAGGGGCCGTTTTCCGTCTGGATCGTTTGTCGAGTTCCGAATGTATTCACACGATTGGACGCCATCAGATGTTACCTCCTGCAAGTCATTTGGGACGGCGCAACGATGGTAATGTGCCCGGGGCGATTCAAGGGCGCAAATGGGGTCTGGAAACTCTGAAGTGCCGTGCCTAATGTCGCAACGGTACGAGCCGAGCCAAGGCCAAATCTGCTAAGGAGTCAACCATGTCCTACTTCGATGAACTCTCTCTGGTTACCGAACACATGAACCGTATCCCCGCCGACCTCTACACCAGATATGGCGTAAAACGTGGTCTTCGTAACGAAGATGGCTCGGGAGTGCTGGTGGGCTTGACCACGGTCTCCAACGTGGTTGGCTACCGCAAGACCGAAGCGGGCGTGGTGCCCATAGAAGGCGAACAGCATTTTCGAGGGGTTGAAATTCGAGACCTGGTAAAGGGTATGGGCCCCAACCCTCGATTCGTCTTTGAGCGTTCGGCCTATCTGCTTCTTTTTGGAGAGCTGCCCACAGAAGAGCAGTTGGAGCGATTCAACACCGAGCTGGCCCCCATGCGCCAGTTGCCCATTAACTTCGTGCGAGACGTGCTGGAGACGTGTCCGACCCGGGATATCATGATCTCGCTGTCTCGGGCCGTGTTGTCGATGTACAGCCTGGACCCCAAGGCCGACGATCTGGCGTTGCCGAATCAGATTCGCCAGGGTATGGAGCTGATTGCCCGCTTGCCGGTATTGGTTCCGTACGCCTACCATATTTTGCAGCACGCGTTCCACGAAGGCAGCCTGATTGTGCATCGTCCCGATCCGAAGCTTTCGACGGCCGAGAACTTCCTTCGTTTGCTGCGGCCCAGCAGTGAGTACACGCCCACAGAGGCCGCAACGTTGGATTTGGCCCTTCTGCTGCACGCGGACCATGGCGGCGGTAACAACTCGACGTTTGTGGCCAGGGCCGTCTCGTCGACCCTCACCGACTTCTACTCGGCCATCGCTGCGGCCATCGGCTCGTTGAAGGGGCCTCTGCATGGTGGGGCGAATTTGCAGGTCGTCGAGATGATGCGTTCGCTGCGCGCCTGGGTACAGAATCCGCTCAGCAGGGACGAGATTCGTGACTACCTGTTCCGTTTGCTTCGAAAAGAGGTGCACGACCGACAGGGAAAGATCTACGGAATGGGCCACGCCGTGTACACCTTGTCGGATCCCCGAGCCGGCATCCTTCGGGACCACGCCCGAGCGCTGGCCAAAGAGCAGGGCCGAGAAGAAGAACTGGCCATGTACGAACTGGTTGAGCAAGAGGCCCCGTCGGTCTTCCAGGAGTTCCGCAAAGCGGGCGACGACGTCATCTGTGCCAACGTCGACTTCTATTCGGGGTTTGTGTATGAGTCGTTGAACATCCCCAAGCAGGTCTTTACGCCGCTTTTTGCTGCGTCCCGAATTGTGGGATGGTCGGCGCACCGCATCGAACTGATGTCCAATCCGGTGAAGATCATGCGGCCCGCATACAAACACGTCTGCAAATACTGCAAAGAGTCCAAATCGTGCGACAACCTGTGCCGGCTCAACCCCACGAATCCCAAGCAGGAAGAGGATTGGCGAGTAAATCTGATCACGACTCC
>CAYTWV010000246.1:0-6551 GCA_964442235.1 uncultured Myxococcales bacterium
GTGGCTCCCGTCCGGTGTCCGGAGTTTAAGATGGGTAAACTGGTTGACATCCACACAGTCATGTTCCTATACCGTTCAAAACCTGGGGCAGACGGTCCGAGGGGTGTCAACTGTAATCTATAATAATGAACTCCATGTTTTTGCGAGTACATATTGCAAAGTCATCAAGCACTGGAAGATTGGGAGCGATGGGGTTGTTGTGTCGTTGGCGAGCCTGCCTGCCGCAACCGACCGCACTCCATCCGCTATCCTGAAGAACGGGACGATGTATGTGGTATACCGAGCCTGCACCACAGCGCAAGTGAGCTTCGCACGATTCATCCCCGCAACAAATACGTGGACATTTACCAGTTTCCCTTTCACGACCCCTGGGGCCCCTGGGGCCGTTGTAACCGAGTTTTATACATACATCTTTCTCCCAGACGCGAATTGGGATATGCAATATTATGCGTGGGTTAATACCGTTGACAGCTCGTGGGTCGGACCCTCAAGCTACTTCCCTGGGACGGCCTATCGTGAGATGTTCGGGGAAGAACCCCCAGGCGTGGAGTGGTACAAGAACAGAATCCACCTCTCTTATCCCAACAGCCGGACCGACGGACGCTCCACTGTGTACGGGAGTTGCACGTGGCCTTGTTGGCAGACCGGCGCATGGACGGCAATCACGCCGTTGGATGACCATGACAGGGAGTCTCTGTGGGTATATCTTGATGGCGCGAGCCAAAACGACGGCGGCTTGTACCAACTCCGAGGCTGGGAGCTGCTCAACTCGCTCCAGAACGTCACCAGGAGGTGGAAGGCAAGTGAATAGCATAGCCAGCGTGGCCATCCTGAGTCTCGGCAGGTGCCAACCTCGAACAAGGCCTCTGGGGGCTGCCTCCAGGCTGCTGCCGGTGTTGCTATCGGCGGGACTGGCGCTGGGCTGCTCCGGTGGGGGCTCGCCGCGTCTGGACGTGGGCCCCGGGGACGGCACCACTCCTGACCTGCTCAGGGACATGACGGCGGACGCGCCGGGGCATCCAGACGGGCGGACTGACATGGATAGCGTCCACGTTGATCTGTTGGCGGATGCCCCGGACCTACGCGACGCGGTTCCACATGAAGTGGACGTTGTTGATTCCGCAGATAGCCCGCACGTGGAGTTGGATGCGCCCGGCCCAGAGGATGCGGATGCCGCAGAAGCAGTGGACCTTGAGATAGCGCCCGACGTGCCATTCTGGGAGGAGTATTGGGACGACGACGTCCCATGGGACCCGGGAGTGTGCCAGTCCGTCGACGAGGGCTATCTCCCCGGCGGAGTACCAGCGAAGTCGTGCGACTTCAGTGGCGTCGCCGGGGATATGATGGGGCAGCATGGCGTGTTCCTGGAGCAAGCGCAGAGCTTTGCAAAAGAGGCTTGCCAGGTGCCTCAGTGTCTGGAAGGAGCATTCCAGGATGCAATTCTGCTTCGGGTCTACTGGAAGGATAAGGCAGCAGAATTGACGTTTGGCGCGTTTTGCGATTGGACCCAGATGTGCCCGTGGCTCCAACAAGCAGCTTGCGAAAAGCACAAGTTCCCTCCTAAGGTTAAGGTTTTCGTTCTCGATCTTCAGAGTAGAAAAATTCATTTTGTGCGTAATGAGTTGGCAGTTAGCGAGTTTTCTATGCAGTGCAAAGGATGTACCAGCATGTTTAACTTGACCGTGTTGGAAGACGAGGTCTGTGCTGCGCCGGTCATTGTAGATGGTCTACACCCGGTCATGCCATGGGGCGACAACATCGACTACCTGTGTTGGAAGGAGCCACTGTCCGACGGGGCCGAGGCCAACGTTTGCGTCATGGTGGGCTTTTACATCGGCTTCTCGGTTTCATATGACGTATTGACTGACGAACTCATGAATTACGACTATACCGCATTGACTTGCTTCGCTCTTGTGGATGGGGAATGCATCGATTTGCCGTTGGGGCTTCCGTAGGCCGTGGCGCTGAGGAAGAAGGTCTATGGGCGCCAGCGCCGACGATGTCCTCCGAAGTGAAGAAGCACGCCAGGAGCGGGCAATCGGACGGCCAGGTGGTTGGCCGACGAGGTGGCCGAGGCGACCAACGTTTACAGGCCGCCGGTAGAGACCGGGCCGGTATCGTCGCCGGGATTGATGGGGATGTAGCCCTTGATGGTCAGTTGCCAGAAGTCATCATATACGAGGGCATTGTAACCATCGACGACCTTGGTGTACTGAAGCGAGAGTTGTGCGGGAATACAAACAGGCAACACGGCGCAAAGCCCCAGCAGATTGATGGACCCTGCAAGTTGCACCGCTTCAACGGCTTGGGTGCCCAGCAGTTGCAGCCCCTTGGCCATCTGGATGAATGCGGGGTCGCCATTAAGTTCGGCTTCGCCCTTCCAATCCACGCCATACCCAAGTCCGAGGCTGAAAATCGCCAGCGAGAGGTTCAGTTGTGCGGTCCAACTCATGGACCATCCCGGGGTGTAGCTGAATTTGCCTTCCAAGTGGGAAAGGTCCGGGAACGAGATCGGGTCCAACTGGGTGGCCGTGTCACTGGGCTTGGTGAAGTTAGTCGGATAGGGGCGTTTCTGCTGGAACGCGTATCCGGCCGTGAACTCGGTGCTGAAGATAGAATCGAAGAAGATTGAGGGGATGGTCAACAATCGGATATCAAGGCCCTCAGTCGCCGATACAGCCCAGCCGCCGATACCGGTTTCCACGCCGGGTCCCGTAGCATAGGTCAGATTCTCTTCGGGAGCAGGAGTGTAGCCCGTGGGCAGGAAGACGCGAGGCGTCAATGCAAGGGAGTACCACTTGTTGCGGTAGATGTTCCAGCTAAAGCCCGTGTTGATGTCGCCCAGCATCCACTCGCCGTGGTACTTGGTCGCCACAGGAGGCCGGCCCAGGAAGGGAAGCGTGCGGTTCATGAACTCGCAGGCGCTGTACTTTTTGGGGTCGGGCACGTTCAACATCCCCGCAGCAAGGGGGTGAATCTTGTAGCCCTTCAGGCCCCGTTTGTTCTCCTGGTCGATGTCGTTCAGCGACGGGTTGAACCCGATGTTCATGTAGGTGAAAGGCAGCTCGAAATACCAGTCCAGCGGATTCGTGATACCGTAGGAGAATTGGAACGTGTGCCCCCCACCGTAGCCCTTCAATCCCATGTCAACCGAAAGCAACTTCTCGCCATTCTGGTTGAATTCGATGGGTTTCATGACGGGGCCAAGGGCCCGCTTGTCATCGTACCGGTGTTTGGCGCGAATCCAGCCACGGTCATATTTGGCCGACAAATACCCCTTGGGCAACTGGCCGGTCACGCCCCAGATGTCCATCTCGCCGATACGGTTCAATTCCGACCGCATGAAGCCCACGTACTTGTCCCAGATGCCCCGTTCATCCTCCGAAACGGGCTGAGCCTCTTCGACGGCCTGCGGGGCCTCAAGAGGAAGCACTTCGGTGCCAGCGGCGTCGTCGGCCACGGCCACACGAGCCGAAACCACACTCAGGCCACCCAGGAGAATCAGTATAGATGCCAGCTTGGTGAGTTGATTAAGCATTAGCAGCCCTCCGTGCAGCAATCCCTCGGGCAGTTGTCTTTGGTTTCGGGAGCCTCGCACTTCCCATCACCGCAAGGAATGTCGGGAATCATGGACGCAGGCAGGCAGGCCCGCTGGCCTTCCACGCCCGTGTAATAGCAGACATACCCCTCGTTGAAACGGCAGTCCTGATACTCATCGCAGTAGCGCAAGCAGAGGCCAATGGGGGCGCCAAACAAGGCTTCCACATTAAAACAATAGGCCCCGGGCCCACACTCGTCGCCGCCCACTTCGGGCTTCTTGACGTTGCACATGAACTTGGCGCACATGCCGCCGGGCAGCATGTCTTCCCAGTCAGACTCGGGATTGAAGCTCTTTACGGTGGCTTCCAGGCTGAAACAATCCGTGGTCTGTCCCGGGCCGCAGAAACACGAGCCAGTGTGGCACTCGTCGTCGGTCACGCAGGCTGTACCCGTGGGTAACAAGCCCGTCTCGGTATCGGTGGTGCCCAGGTCCGGCTGTCCCAAGTCTTCGGGGATGGCATCCTGCTCGGCCCACCAATCCCCGCAGTTCATCACTTCCGTTTCCGTCTTGGTGCAACCCATCGCCAGCAGGGCACCAACCGTCATTATCATAATCCAGGATTTCATGCGTTTCTCCATTACCTAATCAGGTTAAGTCGCCCTGGCAATCCTAGTAGGAATCCGGCCAGATCGGGATATAGAACTTAACCATGATATTGTAGTAATCGTCATACTTTATGGTGTTATACCCATCGAGCATCTTTGTGTACTGAAACGCAATATCCGCCGGGATATATAGTGGCATGAGGCTGATCAGTGCAGAGAGCTGAAGTGCCTCAACCATGCCCTGCCCGACCAGTTCAAACGAGCGGACCATGGTAATGAACTCATAGTCGCCCTTGATCTCGGGATCCTGGTTGAACTTGACGCCGTAGGCAGCGCCCAGGGTCAGGATGGTGGAGATGATCTGAAGTTGGGCGTTCCAGTTAAGTTGCCACCCGGGGGTGAAGCGGAAGTCGCCCTTGAGATCCGACAGGTCGGGGAACTTGCGATAGTCCAAGGTGGGTCCCATGGAGGTCGCCACAAAATTGGTCGGATACTTGCGAGTCTGCTCGAAGCCATAGGTAGCGGTAAATTCGGAGGAGAGCAGGATGTCGATCCAGTAGCTGTACTTAAACAACCGAATGTCGAGACCCTGGGTCGAGGAGGCGGCCCACCCACCAATTCCGGCTTCCACGGCGGGCCCGGTGGCGTAGGTAAGGCTGCTGTTGGCCGAGGGAATCTTGCCTGTGGGCAGGAAGACTCTCGGGGTCAAGGCCATGGAGATACAGGGGAACGAATCGCAGTTGGAGCGATACAGGTTCCAGGAGAAACCGGTGTTGATATCGCCCATAAGCCAATCGCCGTGATATTTCATAGCGGGGGCGGGTCGTCCCAGGGTATTGAGCGTGCCGTAGAGGAAGTCGCCGGCGTTGTAGGTTTTGGGGTCCTTGACGCCCAGCAGGCCGGCATATTGGGGGCTGACATAGTTGCCCTGGTCATCCACGGGATGAACGACCGGATTGAACTCGATGTCCATGAAGACGGTAGGGACTTCGAAATAGAAGTTCAGTTTGTCGGTGATCCCGTATGCGGCCTGGAAAATTCGCATGCCGCCCTGGCCCTGCAGGTCCATGTCAACGGAAAGCAGCTTGTTGCCGTCGCCGTCGGTGAACTCGACCGGGGGGAACGGGGGGATGATCTTTCGTTTGGTGTCATATCGTCCGCCAATCTTGAACGAGGTCAAATCGGCTTTGACGTACATGAAACCACGAGGGATTTGGCCCGTGACTCCAAACGGGTCCAAGGTCCCGATGTGCTCCACGGTGCGGTCCCAGAAGTCCGCGTAGGCACCGAAGAAACCCAGGTCTTCTTTCGAGGCCGTCGCATCGGTGGACGGGGCTTCGGTAGGTACGGAAGCCTCTGCCGCTGCAGCGTCCGGGGTTCCTTCGGGTTGTTCAGCCAGCCCCAGACCGGGAAGGCTTCCCAAGGTCAACAAGCCCAGCATCAGGGCGAGTGCGAGTTTGGTTGTTCTCATTGGCAATCCCTCGGGCAGGTATCTTTGGTCTCGGGGGCGTCACATTTGCCATCGCCACAGGTGATGTCGGCCATCATTTTGGCCGGCAGGCAGGCTCGCTGGCCCTCCACTCCCGTGAAGTAGCAGACATACCCCTCGTCGTAGCGGCAGTCTTCGTACTCGTCGCAGTGTTTCACACAAAGGCCCACGGGAGCCCCAAGCAGCGGCTCCACGTTGAAGCAATACGCCCCAGGTCCACACTCGGCGCCATCCAACTCGGATTTGTTCACGTTGCACATGAACTTGGAGCACATGCCACCGGGCACCATGTCGGCCCAGTCAGACTGGGGATTGAAGCTCTTCACAATGCCTTCCAGACTGAAGCAGTCTTCCGTCTGGCCCGGTCCACAGAAACAGGAACCGGTGTGGCACTGGTCGTTGGACTCGCAAGACGACCCCGTGGCCAGAATCGAGCCGGCCGTATCCTCGGCCAGATCCTCTCCCACATCGGGGGTAACGTCCGGCTCCGACAGGTCCACCGTGGCCCCGTCTTCCAGATGCCCGGGGCAGACGTAGTAGGAGGTCTTCTCCTCCGTGCAACCCAGTGACAGTAGCAGCAGCATGAACAGCCCGTAGCTCAGTCGTTTCATGGTGGCTTTGACCCTCCATCCAAGATGTCGGCGCATTACAGCACACCGGTTAACCGCGTGTCAAGGCCCAGTCCGCTCACGCGGAAAACATTGCGACAGTCACTGCCGAATTTGTCAAAAACCCCCGCTGTTCGTCTTGACGCACCGCCGCATTTCGGTCAACAATCCCCACTCCAGGTCTTCTTTTCCCCCCGGAGGTTCTCATGGCCGAAGCGACGCTCTATGACGTTGGAGCAACCACCGTTGACATCACTCCATCGCTGGACAAGACCGTCTCTGTGGCGGGATTCGCTCCAAACCGCAAA
>CAYTWV010000246.1:6561-6796 GCA_964442235.1 uncultured Myxococcales bacterium
ATTAAAGATCAAGCAGGCAGTCAGGTGTGTCTGGTCAGCCTGGATCTCATCGGATTTTTTAAACCCCAGGCCGATGTCATTCGGGAACGCGTGAAGGACCTTCTTCCCGCGGACAGAATTTGGATCTGTTCGACCCACACGCATTCGGGTCCCGACACCATGGGACTGTGGGGCAAGGCAATCGCCGGATTCCCCGTGAAAAGCGGCGTCGACCCCGAGTTCATGGAGCTGCTGG
>CAYTWV010000247.1:0-6788 GCA_964442235.1 uncultured Myxococcales bacterium
CACTTCTTCTGGAACTCGGCGTCGCCGACGGCAAGCACCTCGTCGACCACCAGAATTTCGGGTTCCAGATGGGCCGCGACGGCAAAGGCCAGCCGGACGTACATCCCGCTGCTGTATCGCTTCACCGGGGTGTCCAGGAATTTTTCCACTTCGGCGAAGGCCACAATCTCATCGAACTTCGAACGGACCTCGGCCCTGGACATCCCCAGAATGGCGCCGTTCAGAAAGATGTTCTCTCGCCCCGTCAATTCAGGATGGAAGCCTGTGCCCACCTCAAGAAGGCTGGCTACCCGGCCATGCATGGTGATTCGCCCCTCCGACGGGGGCGTGATCCGCGACAGAATTTTCAGCAGGGTGCTTTTGCCGGCCCCATTGCGACCGATGATCCCCACGGCTTCCCCCTGGGCGACCTGGAACGAAACGTCCCGCAGCGCCCAGAATTCCGGCGTGGGGGTGCGAGCGCCGCCCATCTTTCGAACCCAGGCGCCTAACTCCTCTCGCAAGGTCAGATAGCGGGCGGCGGGTCCCCCTAACTGATAACGTTTGGAGATTCCTTCAATCTGTATGATGGGTGTCTCCATGGCTATGCAATGTCCGCAAAGTAGCGTTCGGTGTTTCGGAACACGGCGATGCCCAGCACCAGCAGCACCAGGCTTGTCAGCGCCGAGATTCCAAGCAGGCCCCAGTCCATGACTCCACTGCCCAGCAGACCTGCCCGAGCATTGGCGATGATGCCGGTCATGGGGTTGAGCCAAATCAGGGCAGTCTTCAGGATGGGGTGGTTCTCCAGCATGCTGACGGGATAGATCACCGGGGTGACAAACATCAAAGTCTGAATGAAGAACGGCAAAATATACCGTACATCCCGGTATTTAATATTCACCGCTGCCAAAAAGAGGCCCAGGCCAAGGCTGCTGGCTACCGCAAGCAGGAGCAATACAGGCAGCATGGCAAGTCCAAGAAGGGAAGGATAGTAGCCATAGTAGACCATCATCCCGGCAAGAACGACGCATGAGATACCGAAGTCAACCAATCCGATAATAGCGTTCGAAGCAGGAAGAATTAGCCTAGGAAAGTAAATCTTCTGAATAAGATTGGTATTGTTGATCATGGACATAGAAACGGACGAAAGAGTATTTGAGTAGTAGTGCCAAAGGAGCAGCCCCACAAATACAAAAATGGGATAGGGTGTACCGTCGCCACTTTCGATCTTGGCCATCCCGTGGAAGATCACGGAGAACAGGATCATGGTGACCAGGGGCTGAAACAGGGCCCAGGCCACCCCCAGGTAGGTCTGTTTATAACGTACGGCGAGGTCACGCCAGGTCAGGACGATAAACAGCTCCCTGTAGCGCCAAAGCTCGCCCCAGTCGACGGAGAGCAGGCCCTTGGAAGGTTCTATGATCAGCTCGTTTCGTTTCACGATTCACCAACTTGGAAGCCGACGCTATCAGCGCAAAGGCGCCGTTTCAAGCCGAAACTCTGGGCAGGAAGGGAGGCAGGGGCAGTTCCAGCCCGTATGCCACGGCGCGCAGCAGCTCGGCTTCGTCGTCAGAGACCTCGCCGTCCAGAAGGACCACCTGGGCACAGGCCCGCAGCAGGGTCTTGCGAACGGCAATACTGGAACTGGAGAGGGTATCGAAGGCGCTGGAGAGTGCGGCAGCATCGAACTGGCGGGGGCCAAGCTCGGGCGAACCCATGGTCGCCAGTCCCTTCACACCGGCCCTGAAGGCTTGCTGGGCCTTGTCGGGGTTTCCGGCCCACGCCAACGCGGTCAGCAGGGTAACCACTTCGGCAGAGAGCTTGCGCACATCCTGGTGAACTTGGGGACGTTGGACCTGGAAGGCCTGGGCCAGTCTGGACTCGACCACCTTTAATATGGCAAATTCCGAAAGGGTCATGGTGTTGTCAGCCAGGGCCAACTGAAGCAAGGTCTGGCGGAACTGGTTGGCTTGCCGGGCAGACATCATTCGCAATGTAGGCATGGCCAGGTCAATCAGGGGCAGGCGGAACAAACGTGGCACCTTCAGAACGCTGGAGAATACCTGGGCAATCTCACGCCCAAAGGCTTCGCCCCCCAGCCGACTGAGCAACTCAAGCTGCTGCTGTCTGGCAGCGGCGTCTTTGTCCATAAGCAGGGCAGCGATGACCGCCGATGCGGAAAGCGGGTGCTGCAGCAACTCCCGGACACGCTCGGGGATGGCCTCGTCCAACTGGCGGCTTCGTTCCACCGATGACGGGTTCATTTGCCCGGTTCGCTCGATAGTCTCCGTTTCGTTGGACTGGATTCGGCCCGCCGACTGGGCAAAGCCCGATACCGCACCGGAAGCCCCTGCCTGGCCCTTTACGGGCGCCGAGGCCTGGATCTTCTCTCGCTGCATACGTTCCAGTTCCGGGTTGAACTGCGGATCCACCCGCTTGATTCGTTCGGCCAGCGGAGGATGTGTGGCGAAGATTCCGGAAAAGAACCCGCTGACCACTTCGCCAAAGAACATGTGGCTGGCTTCTCTGGCACCGGCCGAATTGACCAGCGACCCTTGAGAATACCCACCGATCTTTTTCAGTGCCCCGGCGATGCCCACGGGATTTCGAGTGAACTGAACTGCCGATGCATCGGCCAGATACTCCCGTTGTCGTGAGACGGCGGACTGAATCAGGCGTCCCACAAAGACGCCGCCGTATCCTAGTACGATTAGAGCAATGCCCGCCACGGCCACCGCATTTCCATCCTTCTTGCCGCCCCCTCGAGGCGCAAACCGGATGATGTGCCAGCCCACCACAGCCAAGGCCAGAATGCCGGCCAGGAACCCCATCAGCTTGATGTTCAGGCGCATGTCTCCGTTGACGATGTGCGAAAACTCATGGGCGATGACCCCCTGCAACTCGTCGCGGTTCAGCTTGTCCAGGCAGCCCCGGGTGACGGCCACGGCGGCATCTGCAGGAGAGTTCCCCGCTGCAAACGCATTGATGCCCTCTTCGCCCTCTAGCAAAAATGCCGGAGGAACCGGTACGCCAGCCGCCAGAGCCATCTCTTCCACGACGTTCAAATAGCGCTTCTCGGCGGGGTCTTTGGTGCCGGGAAGTACCTGTTTGCCGCCCAGACTCTGGGCTACCCAGGCGCCGCCCTTTTTCAACATCGACATCTTGGTCAGCGCCGCAAACAGGATGATGGCCATGACGGGAACGGCCACGGCCCAAAAGACCCGGTGGTTCCACCATCCTACCGGTTGCCCCTGGCGTTGCGCCTGATACACAAAGACTGCCTGCACCGCCAGATAACAGGTGGCGACAATCAGCCCGACGGCAAGGAAAAAGAACAGGACCAGGCGCCCGCTGCTCTTGCGCGCCTTCTCCTGATGCTCGAAGAAGTTCATACCAGTCACCCCTTGGGGAGTACGGTCCCTCTAAAACGTGACCTTGGGTGCTCGGCGCTCTTCTGCCGATTCGGTGGCCTGCAGCAACTCGGCGGGGCCGAAGTTGAACATCCCCGCAATCATCACCGACGGGAAGGTCTCTCGCTTGGTGTTGTACGAAGTGACCGAGTCATTGTAGGCCTGACGGCTGAAAGCAATGCGGTTCTCGGTGGAGGTCAACTCCTCGGTGAGCTGCATCATGTTGGCGTTTGCCTTCAAGTCGGGATAGGCCTCGGCCAGGGCGAAGATGCGTCCCATGGCACCACCCAGAACGGTTTCGGCGCCGGCCAGAGTCTGCATTGCCGACGGATCACCGGGGTTCGAAGCGGCTACTTTGGCTGCGGCCATAGCGGAATTACGAGCGGCGATGACCGCCTCCAGCGTCCCGCTCTCGTGTTTCATGTAGCCCTTTGCCGTTTCCACCAGGTTGGGGATCAGATCGTAGCGCCGCTTAAGCTGCACATCGATCTGGGCGTAGGCGTTTTTATACTGGTTTCGGAATGTTACAAGTTTGTTATACATTGATGATACGACAATTACCAAAAAAAGAATGACGCCAAGAATAATAAGAGCGGGTATCATGTTCTCCTCCCAAAAATCCACAGATCACACGGCCTTAAGCTGGGGTGAAGGGGCCTTGGTGTCAAGGAGTTTCGAGGCGGGCCCAAATTGGGAAATGGTCTGAGGGGTAGTGTCCATCCTGGTTGTAATGACTGACGACAGCCTCAATGGGGATGAAGCCCGTAGAGTGGAGAATCCAATCAATTCGGGTGGTTGCTTCGGCTACGCCGGTGAAGCTGTGAAACGATCCTTCTGAAGGCAGGCCCAGTTCGGTCCAGGGGTCCAACAGGTCTCCGGAAATCCCCTGCCAATCGGCTTCGCCCACCAGAATCTGATAGGCCGGTTCGCCCTCGAATTCGTTGAAGTCACCCGTCAGAAACACCGGGCCGTCGCCCGCAAGTTGGTCCATCTTGGTCAAGATTAGAGCCGAGGAGCGTTCGGTAATCGAGTCCTCTTCGGAGAGGTCGTAGTGGGTATTGAAGTGGAAAAACTCGAAACCGTCCTCAATCCGTTGCAGATGAGCCCAAGTGACGATGCGCAGATACCCCTGTTTGTCCGAGAATTTTGTGCCGGGGACGTCGGGGGTGTCGCTAAGCCAGAAGGTGCCGCTTTCCAGCGCTTGGAACTTGTCTGTGTTAAAGAAGATGGCGCAAAACTCTTCGAACTGGGTGTTGTCGCGGCCCACTCCGACCCAATCGTAGTTGGGCAGGGCCGCCGTGATGGCATCCAGTTGGAAGATAAGTCCCTCTTGAGTTCCCACCAGATCGGGCAGTTCCAACTTCAGGAAGTCCGTCACGATGGTCTCTCGGTTCTTCCAAGAGTCCTCCTCATCAAAGGCAAACCCGGTGCGAAGGTTGAAGGACATAACTTTCAGCGGGGCTGCTGCCACGAGGGCGTCGGGTGCCAGGTCGGTGTCGCCCGGGGCATCGACGGAGGCTACGTCAATCTGTTGCAGGTCCACCTGATCCGCCTGCAAATCCATCTGATCCGGCTGCACCGAACCGTCCGGAATTGCATGGCTATCGGCACCGACGTCCAGCAGGTTTTGGACATCGTTGGCCTCGGGATCGCCGGCGCAGGATGCCAGTAACAAGGCACATAACAAACCCAACCAAGGTCCCTTGTGGTTAAGGCGCCTGGCTGGGGGTGTGACGGGGCGACGGAGGGTGGCAAGGGGCATGGTGGTCCTCGCTTCGTTTGATTCCAGTGATTCTCTAATCTTCGTTGTTCCGGACGGGCCCACGCAACTGTTTGATCGTGGCAGTGTGGTGTTTGGTTTCCAGTCTTCGGGCTCGGGCGCCGGCCGGCACATGGGTTTTGTGTCGCACCGGTTTTTCGTGGAACGCCTCTTGGAGAATTCGGATGAAGCGGTTCAGCGCCTCTTCTTTATTCGCCTTTTGGGTACGGTGGACCTGGCAGATGACCCGAAGCACGCCTTCGTCATTGATACGTCCAGCCAGGCGCTGCTGAATTTTGCCACGTTGAAAGTCATTTAGAGATTGCGAATTAAGCACATCAAACAGAAGGGTGACTCGGGTGCTGACTTTGTTCACGTTTTGGCCGCCCGGGCCGCTGCTGGGGGTTGCCACGTATCGAATTTCTTCTTCGGGGATGACGAGGTCGCTGCGAACCATGACCATGGTGAACTCCAGGTCGGGCCGCCAAAAAAACCCTAAGGGGCCCGGTTTTGATGCGCACCCGGCATGGGGCCTCGCACCTGGCGAAGTCTCTTGAGTCTGGAGGGGGTTGTCAATACCGCCTTCATTGCTTGCAGCGGATCGGGTGTGTTAGGGTGTGCCCCAACCACGAATTGTAACGAGGAAACATGTCACGAGGTCGAGGGCGGGTCCGGGGGATGCTGGCGGCGACCTTGCTGTGTCTGTGCTCACTGGGTACGGCTCAGGCTGTGGAAATCAAGTCGTTTATCCCTCCCGGGCTGGAGTCCCGATTCGGGGAGTTGTTAGACCCGCTTAATGCCGGGCTTCCAGCGGGCTGGGAGTGGCAGCATGCCAGGGTCGAACTGGACAGGGTGGTGGTCACGTTCGGCCCGGCGGAACCGTATGTTGCCGAGTGTGAAACGGCTCCGTTATGCCTGTTGTTATTACATCCTTCCCAGGCCCTGGAAACGGACGTGCCTGCCGGGGACTTTTCCATACGTCTGGGCCACATTGAAGCGCCCCATCAGAAGTTGGCTTTGGAACTGGCTCACGGGTTGGCCTCGGGTTTGGCTTCCTGGGGCAAGACGACGGCCCAACCTGCGTGGATCGAGGCGACGCCGGGAAGCGAGCGGTGGGGTGTGGATGAGTGGTTGATTGGGATCTTGTTGTGGGCGGTGTTGAGCGGGTTGTTGGTGCTGGCGTTCCTGGAGCGCCGCATTCTGGTGAATCCGTGGGTGGCGGCCTCGTTGGCCTGGGGGGCATGTTGTTACGGGCTTTCGCTGTTTTTAGTTCCCGAGGCCATTTTTCACGACAACCATCACGGTTACACGTTTTTGGCGGTCGCACAAACCGACGTGAACCCTGTGCACATCGTGGCCTCCTCCTTTTTGGAGTTTGCCCAGGGTCTGCAACAGATATTTGGCGGGGGCGATGCTCTCTTCTTCGGGGTGAACCGAGCGCTGATGGCGTTTTCTTCGGTGTTACTGGGCTGGTGGGTGGCCAGGGTGACCCAAAGCCGTCCGTCGGGCATGCTTGCGGCGGGAATGTGGGGGCTTTCGCCCATGGCACTTCGTTTGGGGCCAACGGATTCGCTGTTCAATTTTACGCTGGTGTTGCTGCTGGCTGCGGCACTTTTGCTGGCCAGTGCGTGGGTGCT
>CAYTWV010000248.1:0-6788 GCA_964442235.1 uncultured Myxococcales bacterium
CAGCCGTGTAGATCCCCCCGAAGGCGCCGTGGCAACGATGCGAGTCTCGGACACAGCTACGGGGCCGGGAATCCCCGCCGAGGCCTTGGATTCCCTTTTTCAGGCGTTCAGCCAGGTGGACAACACGGCAGTCCGGCAAGTGGGGGGCACGGGGCTGGGCTTGTCCGTTTGCCGCAGGTTGGTCGAGCTGATGGGCGGACGCATCGGAGTGGACAGCACCCCTGGCAAGGGGTCCATGTTCTGGTTCGAGATTCCCATGCGGGTCGTCGCAGAGCACTCCTCCAGTTTCCCTACGGTTTCGCTGCCCAACGATGGGTACGTTTTGGCGGTCATTCCTCATGCTTCCACACTGAAGATGGTCGTTTCGCAGCTTCGGGCCATGGGAGCCGAGACCAAGGCAGCGGCAGACTTTGAGCAGGCCGGGGTGTTGGCCGCCGCCGTCAGGCAGGGTGTGCGGCCCATTGCGGCCATGGTACTGGATTGGGACCTGGGCGCCGAAGCGGTGGCTGCGTTTCTTGCCACTTTGGGACCTGCTCAGAAGGGATTACCGAAAGTAATCCTTGTCCGGCCTCACGAGAGCCTTGGGGCCGCCGTGGGAATTGGGGCCTACACCCAGTTAATGAAACCCGTGCGCAGAATGCAGCTTGGCCGGGCATTAACCGCCGCGGTCGAGGGGATCGGTCCGGAACAGGCCGATGGCCTCAAGACCCCCACAAAATCGGTCGCCGTGCAGCGCAAATCGGTTCGCATCCTGGTGGTGGAGGACAATCAGGCCAATCAGAAGGTTGCAGCGGGGCTGCTTGGTCACCTGGGGCACCATGTCGTGCTGGCGGCCAATGGCCGGGAGGCCCTGAGGGAATTGGCGGCAGCACGTTTCGACCTGGTACTGATGGATTGCCAGATGCCGTTGATGGATGGGTACGAAGCAACTCGCCGGGTTCGGTTTGGCCCCGACGAGGTGCTAGACAGGCACCTTCCCGTGGTAGCCATGACGGCCCATGCCTTCCGAGAGGAGCGTGAGAAATGTTTGGCCTCGGGGATGGATGACCATCTTGCCAAACCTGTGCGCCTGGAAGAACTGGACCGAATGGTCAAGAAGTGGACGGAGACGGAATCGACCAATACCACTCCAAGGCCGGCGCTCTTGCCAACGACCGAGGTGGTGTTCGACCGGGCCGACCTGGAAGAGCGGCTGATGGCGGACTGGCGATTGATCCGAAAGGTGGCCGAAGCCTGTTTGAGAGAGATTCCCGATCATCTCGAGGGCTTGAAAAAGGCGTTGGACCATGGCGACCAAAGTCAGGTGGTTTTGCACGCACACAGCGTCAAGGGTGTTGCGTCGACGCTCAGCGGTCAGAAACTGCGAGTACTGGCGCAGCGGGCCGAAATGTTTGGAAAAGAAGGCAAGCTGGATGCTGCCGCCGAGGTGGCCCCGCAGATGCAGGAGGCTTTCGTAGAATTGGAGGCCGTGGTCAGGGCCTTCCTTGAGAGGTTGAAGGTCTAGAAGCCCCCTACCCTATGTCAAGTGAGTGGATTAAGGCATACGGCCGACAGTCACGGCTGTGCGCGGCTATTCAGCCGGGGGCACGGCCGCTTTTCGCTTCAAGGGCACCGAGTTGTCGTCGCGAAGCCGCCAGAGTTTCAGAATATTCGTCTGGAGCGGCTCTTCGGCCAACCGCATCCCGAAGGTGATGGCGATAGAGTCTCCGGGCGCCGCTCGGCCCAGGCCCACCAGCACTTGCTCCGCTTGCTCAACGACACCTTGGACTCCCTGAACCCACTCCCCATGACAAGGCTGTACTCCCCAAAGAAGAGCCAGTCTTCGCAGCACCGAATCGTGCCGCGTGAATGCCACAATGGGCGCGCTGGGGCGTTCGGAACTCATCAAGGCGGCGGACTTACCCGATTCGGTGTACACGGCAAAGGCCTTCAGCTCAAACTCGCGCGCAGCACTGGTGGCCGCTTCGGCAATGGCACTGGAAAACGAACGGTCACGGACAGGCGCCGTAGCGCAGCCCCACGGCTTGAAGCCGCTGGATTCCACCTCATCAATGATGCGAGCCATGGTCTCCACGACCAGAGCTGGATGGCGTCCGGCAGCCGTCTCGCCTGACAGCATCACCGCATCGGTGCCATCCAGCACGGCGTTGGCAACATCCGACGCTTCGGCACGGGTGGGCGTTGAATTGGTGGTCATGGACTCCAGCATTTGGGTCGCCGTGATGACCGCCTTCGCCCTGGGACGCATGGCCGCAATGATCTTCTTCTGGAGCACCGGCACCTTCTCGTGACCAAATTCGACACCCAGGTCGCCTCGGGCCACCATGACGCCGTCCGCCACATCCAGGATTGCATCCAGATTTTCGATGGCTTCGGGCTTCTCTATTTTGGCGATGACCGGAATGCCGTTGGAAAGTTCCTTGGCTTGCACAATGTCATCGGGGCTTCGCACAAACGAGAGCGCTACGTACTCCACCACCAGTTCCACGGCCAGTTTCAAATCCACTCGGTCCTTCTCTGTCAGGGCAGGCACAGAGGTCCGAGTCCCGGGCAGGTTCATGCCCTTCCGGTCCCCTACCGGCCCCCCAACCACCACCAGACAGACCACATCCTCACCCTCAACCCTCTCGACTTCTAAACGAACCAGGCCATCGTTAATCAAGATTGGGTCGCCTGGCTTTGCATCTCGGGCCAAGGGCAAGTAGGAGTGAGAAAGCATTGAAGGTGTGCCCAACACCGGCCGAGTGACCAGCACCACGTGGGTGCCGGCCTGCAGTTCGAACGCACCGCCTTCCACCTTTCCCAGGCGAATCTTGGGACCACACAAGTCGGCCAGGATGGCCACGGGCTTGCCCAACTTCTCTGCTGCCTGGCGGACCATGGCGAAGGTGCGTCGATGCCCCTCGTGGTCTCCATGGGAGAAGTTCAAACGGGCCACATCCATACCCGCCCGGATCATGGCTTCCAGGACAGCGGGTTCAGAGGATGCAGGCCCCAAGGTGCATACGATTTTCACTTTACGCATAGGCCAACCTCATCGCTCAGCTCTGATGTTTAACGACCTGGCTACCCAGAACCTGCCGAAGCATGCTGGTCAAGGTCCCCAATGAATAGGGCTTACGGACGAATTGCACCGAGCCGCCAACCACCAGCGTCTCGGCCATGCGATTGTCGGTGTACCCAGACGTCAGGATCGTAGCGATTCCCGGCCTGAGTTCGACGATCTTGCTGCACAATACATCGCCCGACATATCCGGCATCACGACGTCGGAGACTACGGCGTGCAACGGGCCAACGTACTGTCTCACGAACTCCAGGGCCCGTGCGGGGTGGGTTTCGGAAAAGACCGTATATCCAAGTCGCTGAAGCCCCCGAGTGGTCGCCAGATTCAAAGAGAGATCGTCTTCCACGACCAGCAGGGTCTCCTGACCGGGCATGTGTTTGAACTCGGCCTGTTCTGCCTCTTGTGCGGGAAGCTGCGAGACCCTCGGGAAGTAGATACGAATGGCCGTGCCTTGGCCAAGGTGCGAGTCGACCAACACGTGGGCACGGTGCTGAATCACAGCCCCGTACACGATGGCAAGACCAAGCCCCGTGCCTTTTTCCTTGCCCTTGGTCGTGAAAAAGGGCTCAAAAAGATGCTTCTTCACATCGTCGGTCATGCCCGTACCGCTGTCGCTCACTTCCAGCACCACAAAGGTGCCCGAGGGCACGGTCCATGACTCCAACTCCAGTGGCTCTTCCAGGTCGGAATTGTACGTCCGTACGGTCAGCGTACCGCCCGCGGGCATCGCATCGCGGGCGTTCACCATAAGATTGGCGATAATCTGCTCCAATTGTCCGGCATCTGCCAGAATGGCCCCCACCTCGGGGGCCGCATCCAGTTCCAAGTGGATGTCTTCCCCCAGCAGTCGGCTCAGCAATCGGCCCATGGCCAAAACAATCTGATTGGGATTCAAAACCTTGTAGTCGATGACCTGGCGCCTGGAGAACGCCAGCACCTGTCGAGTCAGGTTCTCGGCCCGTTGCGCTGCCGTCTGGATTTCCGACAGATACTCCTGAACAGGACTGGATTCGTGCAACTCCATTTGAGACAGCGCCAGATTCCCGATGATGGTGGTCAGCAGATTCCCGAAGTCATGGGCAATTCCTCCGGCCAAACGTCCGATGGCTTCCATCTTCTGGGCATGCTGCAGTTGCTCTTCCAGTCGGCGTCTCTCTTCTTGGGCGCTACGCAGGTCTTGGATGTGTCGCGCCTGTTGCAGGTTGCGCAATGCCAATTGAGAAAGCTGCTGGGCCAGCATTGCCACAAAACCCACGATCTCGGAGAACTCCTGGCTGCTCTTCGCAGCGATGCCGGCCAGACCCTCGACATAGCCCCGCTCATCCAGGCCCAACGCCAGGGCCGTGGCCATGCGTTCCGAATCCGAGGCAGACTCGTCGGCAACCCAACCCACGGTCCAGTAGGCTACGATTCGTCCCTCAATGGCCAGGGGGGTAGTCCCAAACCAGAGGCCGCTCATGGGGCAGCACCTGGATGCCGTTATGGCAGTGGCCAGAGGAGCACTTCCCAGGCCGAAACTGCACGTCCCGATGCAACGGATCCCGGAACTACGCAGCAATTGGCATACGTGGGGTTCCTCCACCCGCCGGGTCAAGGGCCGCCCGGCAGCGTCGGTCAGCATGGAGCCAACACCAAGGGCTCGAGTCACGCCATCCATCAACGCCTGGGCCGTGCGGATATCGAACAGGTCGCTGAATCTCAGGTCCGACACGTCGCCAATTGGCTCCGTAAGGGCCTGAAGCCTGTGCTCCAGTTGCTCCCTGCTTCGACGCTTTTCTGTGACGTTTCGAGCGATGCCACCCAATCCCAGGCTTCCGTTAGCCATCCGTAACGGGAACTTCGTGGATTCAAAGACCATCTCGCCCATGTCTTCTTCTTCCACCTGCATGTCTTGCCGCTCCAGCGCCCTTCGGTCCGAGGTACGACATGTGTTGGCAAATTCCGCTGGCAGCAGTTCTGCATCGGTCTTCCCGATGGCCTCTTCAAGAGTTCTGCCCAGAAACTGCAGATAGGAAGCGTTCAAATAGATATTGGTCAAATTTTCATCTTTGATGAACGCCAGATCAGGAATCGAGTCCAAAAACGCCCTTAGCGCCACTTCCGTATTTTGCCGTGCCTGAACGGCCATCTGCCGGTCCGTGACGTCCCTGCTGCTGAGAACGATTCGCAGCGTCGCCATACCCGGGTCCGTGGAGAGCCCGCCACGAGATTCGATCCAGCGCCACCCCCCATATCCATCCATATAGCGGAATAACGAATCCACGTCGGGAACGCCCGAAACGACCAGCCGAAGTTTGTCCAGCAGATCGGCGCGATCGTCGGGGTGCACACGATCAACAACCCACTGTCCCAACAACTGCTCGGATGCCAGATTCAGGTATTTTGCATAAGAGGGGCTGACATACAGAAACCGGCCTTCAAGGTCCAATTCGGCAACAAAGTCACGCATGGAGTCGCTCAGACGGCGCAACTTCGATTCGTTGTCCAACTGGCGCTCTTGGGCTCCCAACTGCTCCGTCACCTCCCGAACGAAACCAATGAAGCGATCGGCTGCATACCGGCCACCTTGGATGTGTACCCAAACCAGCGCACCATCCTTCCTGCGCATTCGCACGGTCCGGTTCATGGAACCGGTATCCACCATCTCGCCCAAAACCTGTTTGGCCAGCGGGACGTGTTCCGGAAACGCCAAATCGGGGATGCTCAGGTGGACAAGCTCCTGCACGGAGTAGCCCACAATGGACGCACAAGCCTCGTTGGTTTCGATGATGCGCCCCACCTGGTCGGTGACCAGAATTCCATAGGGGGCCAACTGGAAATAGGCCTGAAATCGTTCCGAAGATTCCGCAGGCTTTCCCGCTTGCGGTCCAAGTGCGTCGGGCTCAAGGATGTCTGCCATTATGCCCTCAAGGCGGAGTCAGTGGGTGGCAGGGTATCGCAAATTCTGGGGCAGGTCCATCACGCTGAAGGGCGAACAGGCAGAACGTCTCGATATCAGTCCATGTCGGGGTGAGGGCCGTCGCCGCCCTTCCCATGTTTGCCCTTCATGAACTTCTTCATCTTCATCTTCATTTTCTGGTGGGCCAGGAACATCTTGGCCTGCTCTTTGGGGGTCAAGACCTTCTTCAGGGCTTCCATCTGCTCGTCCATGAGCACTTGCTGGGCCTTGTGATTGTCGCGCATGGCCAACAGCGCTTTGGTGTAAGCATCCTGGTCTGCCGAGTCGGCCTTGACCAGGTCCTTGATGGCCTTCATGTTCTCTTTGAACGCCTTGCGCAGTTGCACGTGCCGGTCATGGAAGCCATCCAATACTCCCTCGACCTGCTTTGCCTTTTCTTCGGTCAGTCCGACCTTCTCCCGCAGCATCTTGGCCCGCATGGCCTTCATCTTCTCTTGGTGACAGCCTTCGTCCTGGCCACACTCCGGACCGCCTCGGCCCTCTTTGCCACCCTTGCCGTGACCATCTTTCGCCATGACTTGGCCAGCAACTCCCAATACTGCGATCAATGCGATAACAAACATCTTTTTCATTGAAATCCTCCAGGGTTATTTAGCGCCGTTTAATGGCGCACCAGCCTACAATGCCAAAGAAACCAAATCCGTTAAATCACCACCCCTCATCGTCCTCTTCATCGTCCCCGGCCAGAAGGTAGTCGTAGAGTTCATCCTCGGTGCCGGGCTCCACTTCCGTCTCCAGGGCCGCAAGCAGCGAGAACGAAGCCAC
>CAYTWV010000249.1:0-6786 GCA_964442235.1 uncultured Myxococcales bacterium
TCCTGGGGCTGGGTCAGGTCTTGCGGAAGGGTCGTATCGGACGGATCCGCCAGGTCTGGGCCAGTCTGGTCCGTGGTGACATCGGGGCCATCGGCCGTTTCCTTGGCGTCGACCGGTCCGGGATCAGCCATGTCGTGGGTGTCGGGGCTGACCGAGTCAGTCGGGGACACGGTGTCTTTGGAGCCCGAGTCTGCGGAATCACAGCCGAACAGCCCGAACGATAGCAGAATCGACCACAGCACAACGTTCTTCAGCATGGCACCCTCCGTAACGATTCCGCCACTTTAGCTCGACTTTTTGAAGTTGTCTTGGGAAACGTGAGCGAGGGACGGGGGACGGGGACCAACTGTGGCAACCTGTTGTGTGCCCCCAACCCCGCAGGGAATCGCCATGCGGCCGTTCACGACCCTCCTAAACTGCCACTTGACCCGACGATGTCTGCTCCGGCATAATCGGCTCACTGCTGACAGCAAGATGGCTTTCGGGCGCATGATAGTGAGGGGGAGTTTATGGGTCTGAGACGACATCGTACGGTTTGGGGTGTTCAACTGGCACAACCGTCCAGACTTCTGCTGATCGTGCTTTTCGTTCTGGCCCAGGGGTGCGGCCAGAAGGCCTCTGAGCCTTTGGACCAGGCTGGCGGCTCGGACCAATCCGACATGATGGATAGGACTGGTCAGCAGGACTTGAACCAAGACCTGTTGCTCGACGTGAGACAGGTTCCGCCCTTGGATGCCGGGGAGACGACTTCCAGCGACCCGAACGAATTGGATGCGGACGTTGCGACCCCCGATCTGCCCGACCACACCGAAGGAGTGGGCGGCGACCTGGATGGTGTGCAGGGTCCCGACCTGGATGTGACTCAGCCACCTGACACGGATGCGGATGTTCTTGACGCCGAGATTAAACCCGATGACGTGTTGGATATTGCCGACGCCGACGACCTTGACGCGGAGGCCGAGGTCGTGATTTGGCCGGACATTCCCTGCTGCTTCCCCACGCCCAACGTGAAGGGATGTGACGACCAGCAAATCCGTGACTGCGTCTGTGAACAGGATTCCTACTGCTGTGCGATTTCCTGGGATGAGAATTGCGTGGCCGAGGTCGCCACATACAAGTGTGGTACCTGCACCGAAGTCGTCACCTGCGGTGATGGCACCTGTCACGAAACCGAACACTGCGAGGATTGCCCTCAGGATTGTGGCAGTTGCCCCTCAATCTGTGGTGACGCAATCTGCGAGCTGCCCGACACGTGTGAAACCTGCCCGCAAGACTGCGGCGTCTGCTTGGGGTCCACCTGCTGCAAGTCCCAGTCGACCCCGGGGTGCGACCAACCAGCCGTCCAGGCCTGTGTCTGCGCCGAAGATTCCTATTGTTGTGCCATTGTCTGGGACAGCAATTGCGTCGCCGAGATCGCCCAGTACGGCTGCGGAAAGTGCCAATAGGCCTGTCCAAACGTGGCCCCGGCGTGCTGTTACCCACTCCCTTACGGTCGTGGCACTGATTAATACACTACGTGATCCGCGTGGCCCTGAAATGGGCAGACGGCAAACGTGGTCAGAACGAGCGTGTTTATGTTTTATTTGCCCAGCCCCGTGCCAGGAAGAGTGAGACCGGGGTAATCAGCGCGATGCCGCCGTAAATCAACCACATCAATTCGGTGTTCTGCGGACCCACCATGGGGCAGTACTGGCTCAAGAAATAGCCCGAATAGGCGCCGGTCACCACCTTGGTCAGGAACCAGGGGAACTGCGCAATGCCCATGTACATGCCGGTCTTGCCTTCGGGCGCCACCTCTGCCACCCACTGCAGGAACCGGGGCTGCCACATGGCCTCACCAATGGACATCACCAGCGTGTACACCATCAACAGCACCGGGCTGGGTCCAAGGGCCAGCAAGAACGTCGGCGATGCCATGACCAGCGTGCCCAGAATCATCATTCGATAGACGTTGGACTTCACCGTGAAGGCCGCCACGATGGGGCTCAGGATGAAAATCAGGATGGGGTTCAGGTTGCTGAAAAACTCGAAGTTCTCGCCCACCCACGTGCCGCCGAAGGCTCGATTGATATAGTAGGGAAGCGTCAGCCAGTTGTGCGCAAACAGGGTCTGTACGGGAATCAGCACGAAGATGAAAAACACAAACGGGCCATCATTAAAGGGATGGTCGGGCTTCTGGCGAATCAGTTGCCGAACGGCCAGGAACCCAAAGATCACCAGCATCAGCAGGAACCCGCCATACTTGATGCCCCAGTCGGTCAGTCGTTTGTCTGTGGGCAGGTGGATGGCCGCTTTGGCCCCATCGGTCCACTTGTCCGCCAGCCCCGCCATGGACGCAGCCCGTGCTGCCAGCAGGGTCGAACCCGTGACTTCTGCGGCCGGCGCTCCCTCTTCGGGATCGGCAAACAGGGCCGCCACATCGGTCAGATAGAAGACCGACATGTCCAGCAGCCGCTCTTGCACCAAAGCGCTCAGCGCAATGCCCGTGGAACTGCCCAGCAAAGCCGAAGCTTCCCGAAGTGTGGTCGCATCGGCCAACATCGACTGCCGTAGGACGCCAACCCCGGAGTCCGTCTCCATCATCAAGCGTTCTGAAAGCGTTTCGGTATAGGTGGCCAGATTCAACAGCATCTCGCTCTGCGGAGCGGCCATCCATTGCAGAATCGTGGTCTGGGCCTGGGCTGTGACTGGAACCGGCTCGCTGTCCGTGGGCAGCTTGTTACGACGCTGAAGTTCCTCGATGATCGCCGGAGTAACCGGACTTACAAATCGATAGGCCGCTGCCATTTGGGCGATGCCCAGTTCCCGAACGCTATCCCGGATCAGGGTCGCTTTGGGCGTTCCGTTGGTGACGCCGGTCTCCAGCGCCGTGGGGGTCTCGGCTACCGCCCGAAGCAGTGCGGTTTCGGCCTGCAGACTGCTCTTTATTAACGAATAGACCTCGTTTTCCACGGTGGCACCAGCCGGAAGTGGGCCCGGGATAATGTCCGAATCCACGCCCTGAAGTGCCGCCGAGGCCTTTCGAAGAAGCTCTACCCGGGATTGAACCCCGCTGTTCACTTCACCCGATACGATCTGGCCGGTCTCGCCCATGAGGGCCTTGACCTTTAACATCCCTTGTTCCACCGGCGGAACCGTCCGAAGAGCATTCACCGCAACCAGGCCGATGATGCCCACCACCGCAAGTTGCGAGAAAAGCAGAAACTTGAACGTAAGCACCTTGCCAGCGGGCTTTCGGGCCTCACCGGGAACCGCAGGAGCCACATCCAGAGGGGTCAGGGTATCTCGAACCACCGTCTTGCGGGTCAGGATAAAAAACAGCGCAATGGTCGCCAACAGCGTCAACACCGTATACAGCGTGTACACGCCGCCGATGCCCGTGGCCTGCCGAACCGGCGGAGAGACGATGCCCGAGAAGAACGACCCCAGATTCATCAGGCCGTACAGCATGGCGTAGCCGATGGCCTTGGTTTTTTCGTCGGTAAACTGCTTCACGCCGGCATAGGAGGCCGGTTGGAACATCCCGTAGCCAACGATCACCAGTATCAAGCCGCCCACCACCGAGAAAAACATCGGGGTGATCATGCCACCACCAGGCAGCAGGGCCGACAGGGCCAGCAGGGCTCGACCAGCAACCAGGAACATCATGGAAATCAGCAGGGCCTTTCGGACGCCCACTTTGTCTGCCATGCCCCCCAGGAACAGCATGGCCAGGGTGATGCCCGCGGTCATGAAGCTCATTACCCAGCCTGCATGCAGATCCGACAGGCCGACGTTCTCCGAGAGGTACTTGCCCAAAACGGTCAGTACCCCGAAGTAAACCAGACCCTCGAGCAGGTTCGTGATGTTGACGCCCCACAGAGCCCTTGGTGCCTTGACCAGATTGACAAAGGGGTCGGTCACCTCTTTGTACGCACCTTTCAGCGCCTGTCCCAGCGTGCCTGCCTGTTCCGGTTGTTTGGATTCTTCTGCCACGACTCTCCTCCGTAGTCCCTGGGTTCGAACTCTGTCTGGCTCTTCCGCCTCATCGCATGCGAAACCAGGATATACCCCACTTCGGACCAGAGGGCCAGTGCGGCGAGAAGCAAGCGACCCTGCGTTGACATACGCGCCCGCATGCGACTACCATCCGGCCGACCTATGGAGGATCCCATGTCCGTTCGCCGACTGCTTGTTGTACTGATTTCGCTTTCGTTCCTTAGCGCCTCCTGCAAAAAGGAAGAAGCCCCTGCCCCTACGCCGGCCCCGCCCCCCGCTTCGGTTAAGGGCCAGAACGCTGAACCGAACAAAGGCCCCCAGGCCCCTGGCGATCAAGCTTCCAAATCTGAAGAACCCAAGGCGGCCCCTGCCCAGGATCCCAAGTCGGACCCCAAGGCCGAAGAGCCAAAGGCCCAAGAACCGAAAGCCGAAGAGCCCAAAGACGTAGCCAAGAATTCAGCCGATGTCGCTGCCGAGCCCAAAGACTCTGCTGCCCAGCCTGTCAAGGCCCCGGCTGAGCCTGACAAGGCAGAGGCCCAGCCCGTGAAAGTAGAGCCTCCCAAGCAGAATCTGGATGTGGTTCCCCCCATCCCCGTAAAACTGCCCGATGGCACAGCACAGCCCGCAGGCACCCCCGCTCCGCTGGGTGCAACACCTCCTGCCGCCAATCCGGGGCTTCCTCCCGCAGGCAGTCAACCTGCTTTGGGAACCGTGCCCACTGCCGCTGCCCCTGCTGCCGTAGCTACCGTAGCCTCGGTCGGAACCGCAGCCGGTGCCGTGGCTACCGGTGCCACCTGGACCCCTCCGCCGTTCCAAAACGTCGAAGAAACCCGCACCGACGTCCGGGCTCGAGAGGCCATGGTCAAGATGTTGCAAACCGGCTATCGCCACGCCATTACGGATGAACGAGTGCTTAAAGCCATGGGCACCGTGCCCCGGCACGAGTACCTGCTGCCCGAAAACCGTGCCGAAGGGTATCGTCAGATGTGGTTCCGAATCGGCCACGGCCAGACCATTACCGATCCCGGTATGGTGGCCTGGATGACCCAGTTGCTGGCCATCAAACCCACGGACAAGGTCCTGGAAATCGGAACCGGTTCCGGATATCAGGGGTCGATTCTGTCTCAGTTGACGCCTCACGCCTTCACCATCGAAATCGTGGAACCTCTGGCCCAGCGCACCCACAAACTGCTGGCAAAATTCGGTCTGGATAAGATCATGAAGACCCGAATTGGTGACGGCTATTACGGTTGGGAAGAGGAAGCCCCCTTCGACAAGATCATCGTGACGTGTGCTGCGGACCACATCCCGATTCTGTTGCTTCAACAGCTGAAACCCGGCGGCCTGATGGTGATCCCCGTCGGGCCCAGATATCAGCCCGGCAAGCTGCACTTCATCGCCAAAGACGCCCAGGGCAAAGTTCACAAGAAGGTGCTGGGCAAGGTCGACTTCGTGCCCATGACACGGTTGAAGGACTGGGGCAAAACCGACGAACGCGATGCCAAGCGCCGGGAACTGGAGAAGCAGAGCAAGGAAATGAAATACGAGGAGACCACGCCATGATTCGACTTGTCGGCACACTTGCTCTGGCCATGTTTTGGATGGGTTTTGGGTGCTGCAAACAAGAAAGCAAGGCGGCCTCGGAACCTGTCGCCGCCGTAGAGCCGGTGAACCCGGGAACCAAGGCCAATGCAGGAGAACATGTGAACCAAGTATCCAAAAAAGTGGCGATGATTGTGGCCTTTGAGGGCTTCCAGCACTTGGAATACGGAACTCCTCGGCAGGCGCTGGAGAAGGCCGGATTCCAGGTCGATGTGGTCTCTTCCAAGAACGGCACTGCCCTGGGGACCGGCGAAGTCAAGGCCGAAGCGACCCTGACCTTGGAGGACCTGCTTCCCAATATTGGGCAATATGCGGCCATCGTGTTTGTGGGTGGTCCCGGTTCTCCGGAGTTTCACAAGAACCCTGTAGCGCACAAGATTGCGCAGCAGACCGTGGCGCAGAAGAAGGTCCTGGCAGCAATTTGCCTGGCGCCTTTTACCCTGGCGCAAGCGGGGGTGCTAAGGGGCGTCAAGGCCACGGCGTGGACCGACGACGAAGAGTTCTCTCCCGCCGCATTCAAGGCCTTCGGGCCGCTCTATTCCACCGACGCAGTGGTGGTCGATGGCTTGATCCTGACGGCCAATGGACCCGCTGCGGCCCCGCAGTTCGGCGCCCGGTTGGTGGAATTGCTTTCTAAGTAGAATTGCCGCTCGACTCCGGGTATCCTGGGCCCTCACGGAGGTGCCCTTCATGCGCTCGGCTCAGCTTCTGCTTTCAGTGTTGTCCCTGGTACTGATGTGCTCCTGGAATGCAAAGACCGCACAGGCCGAAGAGCCCTCGGGGGCGCTGGCCGGGCTGGTCATCGACCAGGTCAAAGGTGGTACGGTCAAGTTTGCCGATTTTGTGGGAAAGAAGCCTATGATCATCAGCTTCTGGGCCACATTCTGCAAACCTTGCAATGCCGAAATGCCTTTCCTGCAGAAGCTGCACGAGACCTATGGTCCCCAGGGCCTTGTGGTGGTCGGTATCAGCCTGGATACACCCGAGACCGAGTCCGGCGTCCGCCCCCTGGTGGACAAGAACCGGTACACCTATACCCATTGCATCGATCGCCAAAGCCAGGCAGCGGACCTGCTGAATCCTAAAAGTGTGTTGCCCTTCCTGGTGCTGGTCGACAAGACGGGCAAAGTGGTCATGACCAAGGATGGATTCACCGTGGGTGACCAGCCCTCGTTGGAACAGAAGATCAAGGCTTTGCTGACGCCA
>CAYTWV010000250.1:0-6754 GCA_964442235.1 uncultured Myxococcales bacterium
CTCTCCCCCTACGGCCGCCACTCGGCTGTATTGACCTTTTCTGCGGATCACTACCTTCCGCTGGGCCGTTACTCAAAGTCCCTATATGTCGATGCACTAACCAATATCTCCCAGTATATCCGTTGGACCGCCGCTTCCGACCCGTTGTCACATCGGGTGGCCGTCACACAGAACATCCTGCCCTCCTCGGGAGGCGCCCTGTTCCATCCGCACATGCAGGTGAACCTGGACCCCGAACCTATGGGATACCACGCCGCCGTGCTGCGTTCACAGGCCCGGTGGGAAGAACACCAGCCCGATTCCTCTCTGCTGAACTGCTGGGCCAGGCAAGAATCTCAGACTGAACGATACGTCGCCACCTTTGGCCCCTGGGTGTTGTTGTCGGCCTATGCTCCCACGGCCCAGGAGGAGTTTCAGTTCATTCACCAGACGCAGCCCAGCTCCTGGTCAGACCCGGCGCATTGGGACGTGGAAAACCTCGCAGCGATGATCACGGCAGTCCAACGGTTCTGGGCCACCCGAGGGCAGAATTCCGCCCATGTGGTGCTGTTCCACTCCTTGACCGGCGAACATCCGACCTTTGGGCGTTTGCTGTTGAGGGCCACATACGCACCCTGGTACCGCAACGATCAGTCCTGTTATGAGGTGGGGTGTTGGGAACCCAGTCGCGACGTCTCGCCCGAATTGCTGGCTCAACAACTGCGTGCGTTTGTTACACAGGCTTAACCAGAGGCAAGGTACGGTAGCCCGAGCGATACCACGCTTCCGCACACCGTTCGTATTCCTCGTTCCCCCAGACCAGGGCCACCACACAATCGCCGCCCCCCGCACCCGACACCTTGGCAGCGATGCCACTTCGGGCGGCCTCAAACAGCAGCGCTTCGATTTCCGGAGTGTAGATTCCCAACCCAGTGGCCGCATCCAGATCCCGCAGGGACTGAACCGAGTCACGAATGCCCTCTCGGACCACTGAAGCGGACATGCCGCCCCAGATGCTGCGGGCCAACCCATTCGAAACCGCCTGGTGCGCCCGCAGCGCACATTGAACCTTGTCAACGTGCCGCTGATTCTCCAGACGCTCCAAATAGACCGCCGTGGTCGCTCGGACTCCGGTATCGGCGATCAAGACCCCCGGTGCCAACCGCTTTCTGCGACGCACCCGTGGCCATGCCCCATACTCCAGCGCAAACGCCAGCGTGTCGCTCAACACCGCCTGGTCCTGGCATCCCGCAGCGTCCCAGCCATCCCATGGCAAGGCACCCACTGCGTCCCGTTCATACAAAATCCAATCGCCCATGGCCGACGCCGCCACGTCGTAAGCCGATCCCCCACGCTGGGCCAATGCATGCGCCGTGGCCGCAAGTCGATATACCGCCCCGTCGTCCAACTCTGCTCCCAGACGCTGGGATACCCCTCGGACCGTACCTACCGCAATGGCTGCGCTGCTGCCCACAGGCAGTCCCTGGTCTGTTCCCACGGGGTCAAAGTCCAACGTGACTCCGGCCTGCTGCGGCAAATCCTGACCAGCCACCCCTTCCCACGAAAGACCCAGTAAGGTGCGTATTCGATCACTGGCGGCGCAGGCCAGAACCACTTTGGCAGACCACCAGAAGCACCTCAACAGACCTGGCTCGGGCTCGCTTCCCCCAAGCACTTCTTTGATTTCAAGACAATGGTCCAAGCCGATGGCCCGAAGGCGAAACCCCAAGGAATCGCCCGCTTCAACTCGAACGCGAAACCCTGAACCCTCGGCCAGGGCCAGGGCCAGACCCCCAGCTTCCAGAACCGAATACTCTCCTACGATCATGGCTTTGCAGGGCACGGCAAGGAGGCCTTTCACAACGCCCCCTTTCCCAAACGTGGCACCCCGCTGAGTGCATCGCATGCGGACCTCCTAGGTCAACCTCGCCCCTTCACCCGGACGACAGCAGAACACCGCCGCATAGGGGAAGCGATCGGAGATGGCTGACAGGACCAGCTCCTTCGAGTCGCGCAGCGTGAACAAGACCGGGTTTGGACCCGCATCCAGCGTATAAAACAGGGGGACGTCTCTTTGTAATTCGGCAACCAGTTCCAGCATGGAAATCGTTGACTCTCGGACGTACAGCAACGGGGGGACGGCCGTAAGACACAAGGCGTGGAAGCTGCGGGCGTTTCGCTCGGTAAGCCGGCCCAAGGCCTCGAAGTCCCTGCGTTCGATGGCCAGCACGGCGTCGTCGGCCTGCTTCTGGCTCTGCTCAACCCAGTGCGAAAACATGTGCGACGTGCGCGCCGTCCGCATCATCCCCGCCGACGACGAGACGTCTTTCGCCTTGGTGGTCAACACCACCACCAGAACCTCCAACTCGGGCCAGTGCCCCGGCACAGCAATTCGCTCGGCCACACTATCACTGCCATCATCCCGCTGCCCACGCTTCCAGCGGGCATACCCACCCGGAACACTGCGGCACGCCGAACCCGATCCCAGCCGAGCTACAGCCGAGACTTCCCGCTCTCCCAGTTCCAACCCGTACGAGACATTCAGCACTCGGGCAAACGCTGCCATACAAGCAGATGAACTGGCCAGGCCCACGCGAGACGGCAGATTGGTCTTTACGTCCACCTGAACCGGGGTTCGATCGCCCGAACGCTCTCGGGCCATCTCCAGCAGACCCCCAAATCGCCCCTGGTAACTGGCCGACAACTTCTGTCCGTTCCAGAGCAAGTCATCTCGAGCCAGGTCCGGCTTGCGCTCGAGGATCACTTTGGTTTCGAAACTGTCCAGGCAGACGGATACACTGTCCGTGAAAGGCAGGTTCTGTCTCTCGTCCCGCTTACCCCAGTACTTCACAAAAGCAATATTGGGCTGGGCTTGCGCCTCGACTCTCATTGGAAGAAGCAAACTCATATGTTACTTCGCCTCGATCGTAAAAGTGTGAATCTTGTTTCCCTGGTCTGCGCCGTTGGTTTCATACGTCTGTAAGATCTCATTGATCTCCAGCGTGCCATCTTTGGGTGCCCCCCGGCCAAAAATCAGCGAGTACTTGTCTCCGGCCACGCCTGCCTTGTCCAGCTCAAAGACGCACCGGATTTCGATCTGGTTCGTGCCCTTTTTAAGGTAAAGTGTAAGCTCCTGAACCACGGATTGCTGAGTGCTTGGAAAAACCTTGACCACCTGGCCGTTCACGTACACTTCATAGGAGTATGGAACTCTGCCCGGGGCATCGGTCTGGGTGTACAGGAAGTAACGATTCTCAAGCGCCTGAGCCTCGGTCACCTGTTTGCTCTGATCTCCCATGGCCGCCACGGGCACCATCTTGAATCCGGGAATCTCCACGTCCACATCTCCGTTGGCACGGAACGTGACTTTGCAGTTTTCAAAGGTCTGTGATGTCATGCCGCGAGCGAGTTGGCCGTTGATGTAGATATCCGCACAATAGGCAGAGGGGCAGACAGAAAAAAGAGTAAGTATGGCTACAAATAGGCGCATTAAGATACTCCGTCTAGTGAAAAGTCCAATGACTGTCTAACCTCGACGTGGGCCTCGGGACGGGCCTTGTAAGACGCCCACTTTGCTCGCCCCTCTTCAACCTGTTGTGGGTTCACGGTCCACACCAGATCGCACACCACGCCGCCCCAAGCCTCGGGCCATTCCGCTGCCTTGTCCGATAGATTCATGGCCACGTCGCAACCCGCAGGGATCTGGTGACCGGTGCGAATAAGGCACGGCGTGATTCCGCTAAGACCGGCCGACTCTACTGCGTGAGGCAAAAAGCTCTCGTCATCGGCCACCCAAAGTTGTTCGTCCACCCGCCCCGCCATGGCGGCGTCTCGAACCAGGATGACCACCCGCTTTCCTGAACGCACAAGATCCTGGGCGGCGCGCAGCAGCCACTGCTGCAATGCCGAACGATCTTCCTGGACTCGGGCGAATACGATACGAATCACGTCGAAGCGCCTCCTGGACGGCCCGCGGCCTACCCTCCGGGAAGCCAAATCGCTTGCCGGTGGCACACTCGCCCTGCTTACCACCCGGCCTCGTTCCGGTCAAGCTCACAACGGTAATTGTTCTTGCGCGAAGCTACTGCCTGGGCTACATTTGCGAGGCTGCACGATGGGGAGCGCTGCATGAAGTTCCAATGCCCGCAATGCAAGAAAGAGTTCTCTCTTGAGACCTCTCGGCTCCAGCCCGGCGTCGTCAGGATTCGCTGCACCTCTTGTGGCAGCGTGATCAAGATGCGCATTGGGAATGCTCCGGCCCCCGCCCCGGAAGTTAAAGCTCCCGAAAATACCGCTGTCACCTTTTGGGCCGTCATCGGACAGTCCAAGGTGGGTCCCATTCCTTTCCCGGCCCTCAAGCGGCTGATTCAAGAGTCCAAAGTCACTCGCAGCACTCTGCTCTGGAACAAGAACCTGACCACCTGGACTCGCGCTTCACACATTCCTGAAGTGGCAGCGCTGCTTCCCAAAGATGCCTCCGGAGAGCCCTCGGGTCCCAGGCCCCTGCCTGCGCCCCCGGCTCCGGTGCCCTCTCCTGTGGCGGCCCCTGAACCGATTCCCGAAGGGGTCCGGAAGCCCGAACCGCCTATGGCGTCGCATCAGCCGGTTGCGGTGACCATCCCCAAGCAAGAGTCTCCGGTCAAACCGGTTCCTGCTGCCCAGCCTGCGGTCCAGCCCGCTGCGCAGCCACCCGCACGGCCTGTTGCACAACCGGCTGCACCGCCGGTTGCACCACCCGTAGGGGCCCCCAAGTCTGCGGCACCACCGGTTCCGCCGCCCAGGAAGTCGCCGATCCCCGGTGCACGAAGCCCTCAGGCCCAAGAGCCCGAAGAGGCCTTTTTCCCCTCCCCCGTGATCTCCTCGGGCCCGGCCCCTCTTCCCGGCAAAGCGACCGAAGACGACGAACCGTTCTTCCCCACGGCCAAAGCTCCTGCGGGGCAGTCCAAGCAGGCCGGTGGTCGAAGTTTTGATGTGCTGGATATTCCCGAAGGCGATGTGGCCGTCAGGATCGAGGCCGGCCAGGCCCGTGGCGCCCAAGACAGCCTTCGTGATTTCAGTATGATGGTCCGGCTCAGCGCCGAGAGCCGGAAACGCACCATCATGGTGACCGTGGGCATCATCCTGTTCCTGGTACTGGCCGCCGTGGTGGTGGTTCTGTTCGCGACCTCCGGCCGCCCAGAGCCCGAGACCAAAAACAAGGGCGACAAAGAAGAGAAGTTCATCGGTGCGGCCAACGACTTCTCGAAGGCTAAGACCCAAGATGCGATGGCGGCGGGTGGGGACATCAAGTCCGAACGAATGATCGCCTCCTCGGCTGGGGCCCCCCTTGAACTGAATCCGACGGCTTTGCAGGGTGCGGGCGAGAAACTTGAGTTCCAGTTCGCCATGGGCGCTGATGCTCCCGATACCGACGAAATTCAGGTAAAAACCGTGATCCCGGCGCAGGGCAAACGCCCTTCCATCGCCGCAAAGCAGGGTTCGAACCCCGCCACAACCCAAGGCGAGGTTAATCTCACCCAATTGGCCACGGAACCGGCTGCTGCCGCCTCCAAGAAGGACCCGGCCGGGTTGGCCGCTGCCTCTGCGCAACGTGCTGCCAATCCTGACCAGGAAGCCGAAGTCGTCCCCATCGAGGCCCCCAAAGCGGTGCCCACTGGCGCAGGGCTCGTACGCTCGGTGAAGATTGCGCTTGGAAAACGCCTGAAGGCCTCCCGCAGGGCGATCCAGTCTTGTGCTTCCCGATTCGGGTTGACCGATAGCCAGGTCACCATGAATCTGCACATCGCCGAGGATGGAACCGTGGCCAGAGTCTCCATCGAAGGGGCTTCTGAAGGTGCTGAACAGTGCATTCTTGATGCCTTCAAGGGCTGGACCATTCCGGAAGTGCAGCGCCGACTGCTGGTCCCCATCACCATCTCTTTCTAGAAGATGGCCATCGAACGGTATTCGCGCATTCCTGACCGCTCACCTCCCCCTTCCAGGGCCGCGGCACTCTTTGCCTTGATTCTGTTGGCATCGTTACTGGCCATTATTCTGCTGGCCAGAGATCAACTGGGGAATGCGGCCTCAGGATGTTATGGCCGTCTGGCCCCGGCCACGCCCGGCACCCAAGAGGCCATGCCCAACGCGGAGGCCCCCAAACCCGACTTTTCGCTCAAACGCTTGGAACCCTCGTCGAGTCCGATCAAGGAAGTTCAAAAACCGACTGAATCCGGAAAAGCGGATAATCCAAAAACACATTAAAGATCAGCCACAGAACCAGAAGGTTCAGAAGGAATGCGACGATTCCAGGCAGGACCATGTGCTGCACGCGCAGCAGACGCTTCATTCCCACCACCGTAGCAATGGCAACCAGGGCACTGGCCGCCAGCACATAGGCCAGCAGGCGAGTGTCCACCGCCAGAAAGATGCCGTAGATTCCACAAAGTACGTTCCACATTCCCGATGACTCCAAAGCCAGTGCCCAACACAGGATAGCCGAATCTGTCAGGGGAGCAACGGCATTCCGGTGCGGCCGCTTGCTTGACAAGGGGGGGAGGGGGTCTACAATACCCCTGGATCTGAACGGAGGTACTTCCATGAACCGAGCCCTGTTCCTGCTAACCACGGCCCTACTTGTCACGTTTGGTTCTCAGTGCCTGGCCCAAGAGAAGATTGATCCCAACTCGGTAACGACCGGCACCGTCCGAATCGAAACCAACACCGAGTGGGTCAAGTTTCTAGTCGACGGCAAGCCCATCGAGTCCGACGACGCCGAAAGTTCCGTCTTTTTCGA
>CAYTWV010000251.1:0-6750 GCA_964442235.1 uncultured Myxococcales bacterium
CACCAGTCCGCCACATACTGCCTCTCGGGCCAGGCCGAGCAGTTGAACGCGGGAAGGTAACTGACGCCGCTGTTGCCTGCGTACCATGCGATGGGGTCAAGCACCGGTGCCGCATGGAGTCCCGTGATGACCAGCGGTCCCGCCGAGGTGGCGGTGAAGGTGCCGGCTCGGGCCGCCACTTCCCATTCTGCTTCGGTGGGCAGACGATAGCCGGTACACTCATAGGGCGACGTGGCCCCGTTGGTCAGCGCCACGTAAGCGAATCGAATGCCGCCTCGGGCACTGTTAAGGCATCCCAGTTCGTTTGGACCTGCATCGGTGTAGTCTTTGCATTGAATGCCGCCCAGCTCAAAACATGGGGGCTTCCCCTCGGCCTTGGAGAGCAGGTTCAGCCAGACCAGAGCATCAAACCAGGAGACTGCCTCAACGGGGCAATTGGCGCCGCAGCTAGCATATTGGGCGGGATTCCACGAACTGCCCGCCGCTCCCAAGATGGTAGTCCACTGGGCCTGGGTGATTTCCGTGGAAGCCACCTCGAAACTGTTGGTCAGCACGACTTGATGCAGAACCTCTGTGGCCCCTCGGCCCACTTCCGCCGTGCAATCGCCGGGATACTCTTCGGGGCCAGGGCAGCCGCTGGGGCTGCCTATCCAATAGGTTCCAGCCTGAAGGGGCACGAAGTCCAGCGGGCAGGCGTTGCAATCGCCCGGGCACACGGCGCACGATTCGCCGGGAATACACACGCCGTCCCCACACGTGGGTTCGCATACAATCCCCGAGCAAATGCTGCCCGCAATACACGTTCCGCATACTCCGCCGCAACTGTCGTCGCCACACTGATTGTCTTTACACTGTGGCACACACTCACATACTCCATCCACGCACTCTTCGTTGAGCCCCGAGCAGCCGGCGCCGCACCAGCCACCACAACCATCGCTGCCGCAGTTCTTTCCGACACAGTCGGGCGTGCAACTGCACAGACCGGCCACACAAACCGCAGAAACGCCTGTGCACGTCCCGCAGTCTCCCCCACAGCCGTCGTCGCCACACTCTTTGTCCTGGCAAGCCGTGACGTTACATACTCCTGCCTGGCAGGCTTCGCCGCAACCACAGCCGCAGTCGCTGGCGCACGTTGCACAGGTTTCCCCATAGGTCGTCTCGCACACGCTGTCTCCGCATGTGGTGACATGGGTGCAGACTCCGGCCAGGCAGGTTTGGTCAGCCAGGCAAGAGCCACAACTACCCCCGCAGCCGTCGAGACCGCAGTCTTTGCCATCGCAACCATGGAAGGTGCATGCCCCACTGTCACAGGTTTGGCCGCACCCACACTTACAGTCAGCCGGGCAGTTACCACAACTTTCCCAGGGCTGGCAGACGTTGTCGCCGCATCCCCATGGGCAAGCCGCATCGTTCGTGCAGTCTTCGTCCCAACAATCGATTTTGCCATCGCCATCGTCATCCAACTGGTCGCCACAATCCAGCTCACACACCGCCAGGGCATAGTCGGTGCATCGTCCGGCTTCACACTTGTCCACATCGGTGCAGGCCAGACCATCATCACATGGGGTTCCGTCGGTGGCCGGAGTGGGCTCACACACGCCCGTCAGCGGGTTGCAGACGTTGGATTCACAAGGTGCAAAGGCCGAGGCCTGGCAACTCACCACACTATCGGGCTTCACCACACATTTGTTGTTTTTGCAGATCAGCGTACCGTTGCACAGGTCCTGATCATCCACCACCTCGCAGTCCGCATCTTTCGTGCAGTCGCAGATGGACGTTCCGCCGCAACTGCCGGCATAACACAGGTCATCCGTGGTGCACGGGTTGCCATCGTCGCAACTTCCACCGTCCACGGGCGTGTAGACGCAGCCCTGAGCGGTGCAGGCGCCGCTGTTGCAGGGTTTCAGGTCGCAGGGATCCGTACACACGGCAGAAACGCACTTGCCGGCCCCACCACACGCAGCGAAGAAGTCCCCGCACGGATACCCGTCGGGCGCCGGTGCAACCTGACACTCCATCCCCGACGCTGCCTGGACACAGCGCCCCACTGCACAATCCCGGTCAATCTGCTGCGTCAACATGCAGTGCGTTCCCACGGGTTCATCGATGGCCACACAGCGACCGACCTGGCAGCGGGCATGCTGGCATCCGCCAAGACTCATCTGGCCCTCGCAATCATAGTCCGTGGCACAGGAATCGGTGGTCCATACATCGGGGGGGAAATCGACGGAATCGGCCGCATTGGGAGCCGGAGGCCCTTGCAGTGGAATGGTTGTCGAGGATTCTCGAATCGAGCAGGCACTACCCAAAAACATCGCAATCACAATAAGCAGCCGTTTCACGGGTCACCTCCACACCGAACTTTTCGGAATTGCTGTAAACCTATCACGAGGAGAGGCAGAGTCAAGAGCCGGGGCAAGGCCAAGGGCCGCAGAGTTGAGCTGTTCCCATGTTTCCTTGCTTGAACGGCGCTTAAGTGATAGCTGTCCCTTATGCAGAAGCCTGGGGTCAAAGGCCGATGGCGGGACGTGCAATGCGGTGAAGCAGGGCGCCGAGCGGGATGTGAAAAGGGGTGGGTCGCACATGATTTGGACACGTTTTTTCATGGACATGAAACACGAGGAAAGCCCGGCATGGCGCGCATTCCAAACCGCCAGAAGCGCTGGGCCAGCGGGCCTGCTGTTGTTGGCGTTTCTGGGCGGTTGCGGAGACAAGATCGAACCCATAGGCTACCTTCACCCCAACAGCGGCGACATTGCGAACGACGAGCTCATATACTCAACAACACCTGGACACACGAACTACTACATGGGCAGTTGGCACAAGCCCGGCGCCGACGACCCCTTCGTCAATTGCCTTTCGTGCCACGGAGCGGGTCTGAAGGGCGCCGCAGGTCCCAACTGCTACGAGTGTCACGACAACTCGGACCACGAAGTCAATCGCCTGGGAACCATGCACAACGTCGGGGCAAACTCGGCTTGTACACGGTGCCACGGCCCCAATAACAAAGGTGGCATTGGAACCTCATGCGCCGTCTGCCACGGCAAAACCGAGCCCGGGACCGGTGCCACGGGGCACACAGAAAACCATGACGGTATCATGCATAAGGCTGGCGGAAGTACACCTCTGGCCAACTGCACGTCCTGCCACGGCGCCAAACTGCGGGGCGGAATCGGAAGCAGTTGTTACTCGTGCCACAACAATTCCGACCATACAAAGAACCGGGATGGCGCTCGCCATCGCAGCGGAACAAACCCAAGCTGCAACAAGTGCCACGGTCCCGGTAACTCTGGTGGGCTGGGGCCCAAGTGCTCCAAGTGCCACGACTCAAACAACCCGTCAGACGATGACTAGCGGGTGCCCCGGCACCCAATCTACGCGTATCAGCCCCGAAATGGGGCCAGGACTTGTACTCGATATATGGGAAGGACTGATATGAAATCATCGACTCGTAGCAGATTCTGGCTGTGCCGTTTCACCGGATGGACGCTGGCCTTGGCGCTGATGCTTGGAGGCACGGCCCAGGCCCAAACACCTGACGACGACCTGGATCTGGACAACCTTGGAAGCGCAACCATTCAGACAGCAGCGGTCCAGGAGACGGTGGCGCCCGACCAGACGCCGGCGTTCACGAGGGGCTTTTTGACACCAAGGACCGACTGGGATGCCTCCACGGGCCAGTTTCTGGTGGACCACCGCCCCAGGCAGAAGTTCACAAAGAACCCCTTCAAAGATGGCCTGGGGTTTGACTCGGGGGCCTTGAAGATTGGACTTGAGTTTCGCTACGCCCCCTGGTCCTTCCTTGAATCCTGGGTCCGGCGCCAAAACGGCAGCATGGAGGTCTACGACACCTATGAGTGGGGTGTTCGTGGCAAGCCGCTGACTCAGGACTTTGCAGGAGTGGACGTTGTGGTGGGAGCCGGAATCTCCTGGTTCTCGCAGCCCAACACCAGCGATGCCGTGGGCTTCCACGGCCAACTTCTGGTCAGTCGGTCACTTCCCGGCGGCGTCGTCTTGAACGCAGGCGTACTTGGGGCCAGCCAGTCAAGCGGCTTCAACAAGTCCGATTTAGACCCCAGCCAAACCATCGCCCTGGCCGGCTCGCTGGACTGGCGGCCTCCATGGTTCGATTTCCTCCGAATCACCGGCGAATTTGATATCCCCATCTCCGGATACGACGCGGGCAACCCCGCCTGGGCCATGGGCCTGTCGTTCCTGAGTTGGCGTCACGTCTTTTCGGTTCTGTTGACCAACACTCAGATGCTGACCATCGACAGCGTCGCCCCAGGCTCGGACCGAGCCATGGACGACCTTCTCCTGGGCTTTACCATCGGCCGCCAATTCGACTTCTAAACGTGGCCATCTCGCCCGCCGGCCTGGCCCGAGCGAGCCAGCCGATTAATAGGGACAAGGGACTCCGTCCCTCTGCCTACAGGCCGTTGTCCAGCAGCAGTTCCACGTGGAACCGGGTGCCAAGTCCGGGTTGGCTTTCGTAGCGCAGTACCCCTTTGTGCTCTTCCACGATTCCATGGCTGATGGACAGCCCCAGTCCGGTGCCCTTGTCCTTGGGCTTGGTCGTGAAGAAGGGGTCGAAGATGCGACCGGCAACCTCGGCGGGGATACCGCCGCCTCGATCCTCCACGGTTATCCGAATCCACGCAGCGCCATCCCGCTCGAAGGGCGACACCTCCACACGGATGACCTTTTCGGGAGAGTAGCCCGAATACCGGCTGTTCAGCGCATCGCGAGAATTGGTCAGCAAGTTCATCAGTACCTGCTGGATCTTCTGGCTGCGACAACGAACCAGCGGCAAAGAGGGGGGGATTCGGCTTACCAGATCGATTTGGTCCTTGCGCAGCGAGGTCCGAATCAATGAAAGCGTATTGTTTACCAGCGTCGCCACGTCGGAAGGAGTGTGGGGCTCCATCTCGTGTCGAGCAAACAAGAGCAGGTTTCGAACGATCCCGGCCATCCGCTGGCACTCACTAATTATGGTAGCGGCACTGTCCCTATTTTCAAGAGAGGTCCCCTTCGTTTCCATAATCATCTGAGCGAAGTTCATCACAATACCAAGCGGATTGTTGATCTCATGGGCCACGCCGCTGGCTACCGTTCCAATGGACTCCAACCGCTGCATCTGGGCCATTTGCTCTTGCATCAGGCATCGCTCTTCTTCGGCCCGCTTGCACTCGGCATCGGTAGCGATGCTATGCAGGGCAAATCCGATGTCCCCGGCCATTTCCACCAGCAACGAGATCTCTTCGTCGTCCAGACTCATTCCAGGCGCGACACAGATCCCAAGGGTGCCAAAGTCCACCTGGCCATGGATCAACGGCGCCACGGCCGCCTGATGGTGACTCTGCGCCTCTCGCAGCGGACACCCCCCGCAATGCTCCATCGGATCCAACACAGCAAGGCCCGCTTCTGCAGCTCGTGCCACCTTCCAGCAGGGGGGACGCACCCCGCTTCTGTGCTGCCGGGAGAAGGATTCATAGCCCTCGGACCAGCCCTGCTGCGCCATCAACACGGGCGAAGAGGGGTGGCCATCCAGAGCGATCCAGACCGCACGGTATCCCCGGGTGTCGCACAACAGCGACGTAGCCTCCTGAATCAGCCGAAGCGGGTCCGTTTCCTTCACGATTAACTGATTCACGTTCCGGATGGCCCGTAGGACTCGATTCAGATGGTGCTCCCTCTCCTGCGCCTTCTGCCTTTGCACCACTTCGGCCGCCAACGCTGCCGTGCGATCCTTAACCCGCTCCTCCAACTGCTCGTTGAGCTTGCGCAACTCGTCTCGAGTCGAAATCAGCTCGTTGTTTCGGTTCACCGCATTTTCGTAGGTGGAGAGCAGAAGGTCCAGGATCTGCAGTCTGTCGGCCGTGATGAAAAACCGTTGTCCAGCAAAGAAGATACTAATGCCCATTTCACTCGGAGCATCTCGTCTTATCTCTATGTTCGCTATTACATTTTTAACCCTTGCAATCAAATATCTCTCATCATATGGCTTGCATATGAAGTTGTTTGCACCCGACTCGAGACCATGGATCACGTCCTTGGGATCCGAAAGGGAGGTGAGCAAAATCACAGGCAGGTGGGTCAGACTTGGGTCTGCCCGAAGCGCCTTGCAGAGTTCGCACCCGTCCATCTCCGGCATGACAATGTCGGAAATCACCAGATCCACGTGGGTTGCTTTGGCAGCGGCAAGCCCTTCTCGACCATTGGTCGCTGCCACCACCCGAAATCCCTGTTCCTCCAGAATCCACCGCAGTTGCTCGCGCTGCGTTGGGCTGTCTTCAACAATCAGAATGGTAACGGTCTTGTCGCTTAGAGTTGCAGTGTATGACATAACCCCTTCTCCTATTCAGCTTTGCTGCGAACTGAAGTGCTCAGAAGTTCCGCTATCTTTTTCGGGGGAAGTACAAACCGGGCGGCCCCCAGCTTAACCGCTTCCGCAGGCATTCCGAAGACCACACAACTCTCCTCGTCCTGGGCCACGGTCAGAGCTCCAAGATCGGACATCATTTTCAGTTCGTCGGCACCATCTCGGCCCATGCCGGTCAGAAGCACCCCCACCGCCCGCTTTCCAAAATGCTGGGCTACCGAGCGAAACAGCACCCCCACCGAGGGACGAAGCCCATGAACCGGGGGGGCCCCTGAAAGCAGAAGTTCACCCCTGGGACCCACGCACAAATGGTGCTCGTCGGGGGCAACGTACACCGTTCCCGGCAGCGGCATCTCTCCGTTGGAGGC
>CAYTWV010000252.1:0-6738 GCA_964442235.1 uncultured Myxococcales bacterium
ACAGACGCGCCAGAAGGGGGCCCACTCCCTTACGGTCGTGGCACAGACGCGCCAGAAGGGGGCCCACTCCCTTACGGTCGTGGCACAGACGCGCCAGGAGACCCCATGCCCCGGCACCCGAGGACGGTTGCTGCAAGGGGTTATGGGGGCGTGGTACCTGTTGGCGATTGCTTGCGGCGCTGGCTGCAGCACCGGGGACAAAAAGACGGATGCCGACGCCGATGTTTGCCAGACCTGCACCCAGGATACCAACGAGGGGCGGGGCCAGGGCGACAGCTTGACGGATGACACTGCGACGGACCTCTCTTCGACCGATCTGGCCGTGGATTCCACCCAGGACATCGAGATCGTGGATCTCCCAGGCTACTCGCCGATTTTTGAAGTCCGGCAACGGGCCAGCAAACAGCCTGACGATCCCTTTGTCTACTGGGCGCCGCTTCTCCGGTTCCAGGGCCCGGCCGAGCTGCCCGATTCGAACATCACCGGCGTTGTGGCGGTGGGCCCAAGCGTTTGGGTGGGAACGGACAGCGGGCTGCTGGCCATCGATTTGCCCGACGGGGCAGCGTTCCAATTCCAACCTCCCTTCGAGATTCCCATCCAGGGATTGGCCCGGGTGGCGGAAGAAACGCTCTCGTTCTGGTCGGGAGACTCGGTGTGGTTGCGCTCGTCGGGGACGGAGCAAGGGTCCGAGGGGATGGAGCAGTGGCTGCAGCAGTTTCTGCTTCCCGAAGCGGTGCTGGGCGCTGTGGGATGCCTGAACAAGGTGCTGGTGCTGACGGCCTCGGGGCCCTGGTATCTGGAAGACCCGGACCAGGCAAAAGCCGTTCCCGCCACGCCTGCGGGGCTGCAATGGCGCTCCATGGCTTGCGGTTCGAATCGTCTTTGGCTGGCAGCGGGGGACCAGGTTTGGACGTACGATGGGGAGTTGTGGGCCAAGGTATTTGAGGCTTCGGGTTCCGTTAATCACGTGGCCCTGTCCGATGATGGATGGGTCGCTGCGGCGACCATGGATTCCGTGGCAATGTGGGATTCCCAGGCGGGTGTGGCGGGGGTCCAGGAGCTTAAGGCGGGAGTTGGAGGCTTGCCTGCAGGCGGAATCACGTCGCTGCGATGGGGCCACCAGGGAGCGTGTTGGGTGGGACATGAAGAGGGCCTAACGAAGATTCAGGGTGCCGAGCTGCGCCATTTTCGGTCGTTGCGATATCTGCCCTCGGACCGGGTTCAAGCCATGGACACTGCGGATGACGGTCTTTGGGTCGGCACCAATGCGGGGCTGGTGAAGCTGGCGGGCCAATCGCTGACGCTGGCTCAGAAGGCAGACGTGATGTTTGAGACCATGCAGAAGTGGTACTGGCGCATGGGGGGATTTGCGTCGGCCAGCGCCTTCTTTGCCGGGCCTTGGAGCGACGAGGGGCATTTTCTGGGTGACGACGACAATGATGGCCAGTGGACCCAAGAGGCGGTGGGTGCCTTGTGTTATGCCTATGCGGTGACCGGGGACGAAACGTACTATCAGGCGGCCCGGAAGGCCGTCACCAACATGATCATGCTGATCGATGTTCCCGCTGTCAGTTTCCTGGAGAAGGGGATGAAGGCGGGCTTTGTGTCTCGCAGCCTCGTGCGGGATGACGAAGGGGCCATTTTCGACAACAAGGCGACGCAGGCCAATTGGCACCTGGTTCATTACACCGACGGGCACGACTACTACTGGAAGGACGACACCTCGTCCGACGAGACCACGGGCCACTTTTTCGGCCTGCCCCTCTATTATGATTTGTGCGCGAAGGACGACGTTGAACGGGAATGGGTGGGCCAACACATCGGCTTGATGGCCGGGTACATCCTGGACAACGGCCTGTTGCTGGTGGATCTGGACGGAGAACCAACGGAGCACGGTTACTGGAACCCCGAGCGCCTGGCCATTGCATTGGATGGACTTCCGGCATGTTTGAAGGAACACGATCTGGAAGCTTGTGTGGATGCCTGGGGCGGCAGCGCTTTCCTGAACAGCGTGGAAATCCTGGGGGCGATGCTTGCTGCGTGGCACACCACGGGGGAACAACGATTCCTGGATAAATACAATGAGTTGATCGATGTACACCGATATGATGAGCTGGCTACATTCAGTGAAAACGTGGTGACCTGGAGCCAGCGGGGCACGGCCAACTACTGCGACCATGAATTGGCAGATCTGGCCTTCCTGACCCTGCTGAGGTACGACCCGAACCCCGAGCGGCGAGCCTTGTGGTTGCAGTCCATGCTGAGCGCATACAAGTTCGAAGTCGGCGAACGTAACCCTTTGAAATCACTGGCTATGGCTGCGTTCACCGCGGAGGTGCCCGGGTTGTCCCAAGGGGTAGAGACCCTGAGAGAGTATCCGTTGGACTTGCGCCAGTTCAGAGTGGACAACAGCACCCGGATGGACCTTGAAAATGACGTGAAGGACCGGCAGGGGAACCCCCAATTTAAGAGTGTGCCTTCGTATGCCGAGATTCAGACCATGCGCTGGGATGCCAATCCCTACGCTCAGGCTGCGGGGGGCGACGGAAGCGCTAGGATGAACCCGGCGTTCTGGTTGTTGCCTTATTGGGGCTTGCGATATCACGGTGCGATTGGCGAGTAACACATTCTTGAGCGGGGCAGGTTCGGGGGCCAGCCCCAAGGTACGTGTCTTGGGTACCCTCAGACCCAAACTTGTGGTTCTGCAGCAACAGGGACACGCCTGAATCAGGGATTCAGGGCCTTCAAGACGGCTTCATGGCGCTTCTGGACATGCAGAATCAGGCCGTTAAGAGATGAAGCGAAGGTGGTTGCATCCACGGCGTGTGCATCGAAGGGGGACGTGAGGTTTGGATCCTCAAAATAGGGGGCAATGAGGTCGTGTTCGGCCTGCATGCGGGCCTTCACAGTATTCTCGGCAAATACTCCCTGCACAAACGACTGCACTTCCTGCCAATAAAGGGCTTGGTAGGCCGGATCGTCCATCAAGAGCCGAATCAGGGGCCAGCGATCGGTGATCGAGGCCATATCAAGGGGCAACGGAGAGATCATGCCGCCGGAATTCTTCAAGGATTCGTTGTGGTCCCAGGGAATCCAATAGAAGCGTCCTTCCTCTGCGGGATTCCCATAGATATAGAAGTTGTGTGTTGCGTTTCCGTAGGTGTCCCAATCCTGCATGACGGTGTTTGCCGCAAGCCACTTCAGGAAGGTCTGCACATCAAAGCGGGCTTCCAGGCCCTTGCGCCAGGCCTCGGCGGCGGTGCGGTCGGCATGAAGTGAGGCGACGGCAGCGACCACGTCGGACCAATCCGAACTATCCTGGTTGGACTCTTTGGAGAATGACGTTTCATCGATGGCCAGGCCCGCCTGGAACGTGGCGGGATCTCCTTCGGGTTTGTAGAGGTTGCCGCCGGCCTTGCCGAAATAGGACCGGAATAGAGGCCGGTCAGGCACCTCTGCCATGGTATAGATCCCCATGTCGGTGGGTCCTTCGCCGAAGTCCAGAGTCACTCGCACATGGGCTCGTTTGGGCGTCAGCACTCCAAACTCCCGGAACAGATCGCCGGCCACCTTTTCTCGCAGGTAGCTGTTATCACGGGCATTGTTTGCAAACGAGAGCTTCTGAAATCCATAAAAGCGCTGGTCGTTGATTTCGGGATAAAGCTCTTCGAGTTCGTCGAAATCCAGCTTGAAGGGAAGCTTCAACGTGCCTTCGCTCCAGGTCATCTTCAGGGTAGAGTTCCCCTTGAACCGGAATCCAACACGGGTCCAATCATGTCCCTGGAAATGCACCGTGCAGGGAATCCAGATGGGATTGCGTCCGAATTCGATGGGTGGGCCCCCGGCGTCCCGAGCCGGTAAGCGACCTTGGGGCAACGGCGGCAGGTCTGCACCGGGTGCCCTGCGGGCCGGAGGCCCCATCGCGACCACACAAGCCATGGTCGTCCCATGCAGCACACACTGGCCGACGATGGGGCCCATGGGGGATTGCATGGTACACTCCTCGCCATCCTCTATGCTCTCGCATGCTTCAATGGCTTCTGCCGGCACGCACACAAGTCCGTTATTGGGCAGGCAGAGCCCCTGAAAGGAGACGGGCCCCATGTTGGCGCTGCACACATCGCCCGATTGTTTTCCCACACATGCTTGCGCCATGGGATTGGTATTTTGCTGCCCCTCGGGCACACAGCCGACCACACCCCCTCCCCAGACGGTTTCGCAGGTACCCACCGTCTGTTTGCCGTCCAGTTCGAAAGAACAGGCTTCGCCCTCGATCAGATCCAGGCAGGCGTCCACCGCTTCCTGGGGCATTTCCTGTGGGGGGTCGATGCCTCCTTCGCCGAATTCACCATATATTTCGGTCATGTCGTCCCAGATGGCCTGCCAATCGTCGGGATCAAACTCCAGCGCAAGGGTCTGCACCGCCTGTTGGGGAAAGACCGCTTCGTAATCGGCCTCTACCTGGTTGGAGTGGGTAACTTCGGCCCAGCCTTCGGGGCGCAGGATATCGGCTTCGGGTTTGCTCTCGTCGTTGTGCACCAAGTCGGCAACGGCCCTGGAGTCAGCAACGTCGGTGGGGGACGAAAACTCTTTCGGCACATCCGCTACACCTTCGGGTGGGTGAGTGGCACCGCAGGCAGACCACACTACCGAGATGATCAGAATGGCCAGTGGGGCATAACGAGGAGTCAGTGTCGAAGTCATGAGCGATTCCCCTTGGTTGGTATTCCGGCCGCGTGTCCTGGGCGGTGCGCGTGGCCGCCAATGTTGCAAGTCTAACGGTCGAGTTCGCTTTTCCCAGTGACATCGTGTGTAGAAGTGTGCTGGCCCGGGATGCTGAAACAGACTTGGGTGCCTTTGCCCGGTTCGCTGCGAAGCCAGATGCTCCCCTTGTGAGCTTCCACCACTCGCCGAGCCAGGGTCAACCCCAGTCCGGTGCCTCCGGTGCTTCGGGTTCGGCTGGGATCCGTGCGATAGAAGGGTTCAAAGACCCGCTCGATGTCCTCGGCACCAATCCCCATGCCGCTGTCTTCGACTTGGACCCGCAAATCTCCCTTTTCGGCGACGGCCCTCAGGGTGATTTCGGTGTCGGGCTCGGAGTATCTGGCAGCATTCTGCAGCAGGTTATCCACAACCCGGCGCAACAGCTTTGGATCTGCCTGGATGACGGGAAGCGGCCCTTCCAACACGGGCGTCAGCAGTCGTTTCGGGTGCATGGTCCCAAAACGCTGAATCGCTTCTTGAAGCACACCCTCGGGCTGCGTTTCGGTCAGCCTTATCGGTATCGAGCCAGATTGGGATGCCAGGTCCAACCGCGACGAAACCATAACGGACTCAAGCAGGTCCTCCAGTTCGGCCAGATCGCCCGAGATGCCTTCCAGTTGAGCCGCAGCGGAGGTGGCATCGCCCAGGGCAGCGATATCCAGGGCAACTCGGATGCGGCTGATGGGGGTGCGAAGTTCATGGGAGACATTGGCGACAAGCTCTTTCTGAGCCGTAACCAGCGCACTGATGCGTTCGGCCATCTGATCAAAGGTCTCGCCCAAGGCGCCCAACTCGTCGGTGCGCTTTAAGCGGGCCCGGGCACTGAAATCGCCGGATCCGAATGCGGCAACGGCCCTCGAGAGCGTCGAAAGCGGCTTGCCCAGCCACCGCGAAAACAGGAACGATGTCACAGCCAGGACCACCAACGCAGCGACAAACATGTACGTGGGCGGACCATGGCGGTCGGGTTTGGGCAGGTGGAACTCCACCCTTCCAAGAGATACTCCGGGAATCCCGTTGACGGAAATCCAAGCCACGGGTGGCCCGGGTGGAAATTCGCCATCCGCTTCGCTGATTGGGGGCGGAGGCGGGCCCTCTTCTGGGGGTCCCCAGGGCGGGAACTCCTCTGCCGACTGCGGCATGGGGGCTCCGGAGGAGTGAACTAGATTCCCTTGGGCATCAAAAAGTCCGACGTGGATGTCGAACTGGTCTGAAGCACGCTTGAGTGCCTGGTCCAAGGGCATGGTGGCCGCATCCGCTGCCACTCGATCCAGGATTAGTTGGCCCATGGATTCCAACGGTGGTTTCCGTGGCGCCCGATCCCGAAACATAACGGCCGCTGCAGAGAATCCCAACAAGGCCACGGTGATGATGGTCGCCAGTCCAAACAGGTAGATCTGGGTAATCAGGCGAGAGGTGCCACGAAAGAGGCCGTGTTTGGGGTCCTGGGCCCGCGTCGGGGCGAGAGGAACCCCCTCCCTCACGGTCGGGGCACTGACATCAGGGGCGGTAACACCAGGGACCGCAACGGGAGGGGCGTCGGGGGGTGCTTTGTTGTTCATGGTTACTCCGGGTCCGCATCATCGGGATGAAGGGCCAGCATGTATCCAGCGCCTCGAATGGTGCGCAGCCACTTCGGGGTTCCTCGATCATCCCCCAACTTTCTTCGCAACCTGCTGATGTGCCCGTCGATGGAACGCTCGAACGCCGATTCGGCGCTTCCTTTGGCCAGGTCCAGGATGCGCTCTCGCGACAACACCCGGCCTGCGTTTTCGGCAAGGACCCGAAGAATGGCGAATTCATAAGAGGTCAGCTCCAGGGGTTCATCCCGCAGGGTTGCCACCAGACTTCGGGGGTCAACCTGCAAGTCGCCAACCTTCGTAGCCCGCACCGAGGGGCCGGCCTTGCCCCGGAAGCGCCTTACGGCCGCCTGGATTCTGGCGACCAGTTCCGGCGACGAAAACGGTTTGGGGA
>CAYTWV010000253.1:0-6737 GCA_964442235.1 uncultured Myxococcales bacterium
ACGAGGGGGCCGTAATGTTGGCGCTGCCGTACGCCTTGGTCAGATGGCTGAACCAACTGCCGCCGTAGCCGTGCTGGAACAGGGCAAAGGCCTCAGGACCGTATTTCTCTCGGATGGCCAGCATTCCCGCGGCAACCTTGTCCAGCGCTTCTTCCCAAGAGGCCTCTCGAAAGACCTGCTGGCCCCGCTCTTCCACTCGAACCAAGGGAGTCTTCAGACGGTCTGGATCATACAGAAGCCCGGTCCCACCAGCCCCGCGGGGGCAGAGCCGGCCTCGGGATAACGGATGATCGGGATTGCCCGTCAGCTTGGTGACCTTCCCGTCCCGGACGTGCGCCAATACCCCGCACTTCCAGAAACAGAGTTCGCAGAAGGTGGGAACGATGGTCTCCCCTTCCGAACCCGGATCGGCTACCCCATCGGGATCCAATCCCCACCATTTTGTGGTCAAGCCCGACGCAACGCCCGCCGCTGCGGCACCCGCACCCACGATCTTGATAAAGCTCCTGCGCGTGATTCGACTCATGTCAACCTCTCTTGCAGCCGTTCAGACAACCGACCAGGCCCTTCAGGCCCTCTTCTCGAATCGTGTACCTGGCCATGCTGGCCGTTCTTTCTACCGTGACCAGACCCAGCAGGCGCAGTGGCGCCAGGTGCTGAGAAACCAGCGTCTGCTTCACGCCCAATCGCTGGTACATCTCGGTCACAGTCATAGGCCCCTCGCACAAGGCCGCTACAATCCGCAGCCGAAGGGGATGGGCAATGCCCTTAAGAATCTCGGCCAGTTCCGCAGCCTTGGCTTCGTTGTCAGCCAGTCCCAAGCTGCGAATTCCGTCGTGTTGTGCCGTTGTCGCCATATTGCAACCTCGCGATATCTGAATCCCACAATCCTCACGCAGAAAAAAAAGTCAAGGGTTCTTTTCTTTGGCCCGCATGACGGCTACTGTTGGGTCTTGAACAATCGCCGTCGTTGGACGTGTCCAAGGCCGCTTTCAAAAAGGGGAAATCCATGTCCTGTCGTCTCTTGAGCAGTGCTCCGTGGCGGACTGCACCTCGGTCTTTGGCGGGAGCTAGTCAGTTGGGCTGTGCGCTGGTGATTGGGATGCTGATTGTGCTGAACGGGTGCATTAATGACGAGTGTCAGCCATCGGAATCCCAGTGCGCCGAAAACACGGCCATGATTTGTGAGGAGCAGAACTCTGATTCCCATAAGGCTGGGAACCCCTATGTTTGGTACGGTAAAGAGTGTGGAGCGCTGACTTGTGTCCATACCAGCAGCTTCTCGGGTCCCAAATGTGACAACCTGCCCATAGATAATCAAACAATTAGGGAACAGATGTCTGGGTGCGCTGGTTTGGCGCACCAATGAAGCCGTGGTCGCTGTGGATTCTTTGGAAGTTCTGGCCCAGGGGAAACGGTTCAATCCGGATGGCCAAGAGGTGACGGTGACGGAAATGACCAAAACCCAACCCTATGGGGATTCGCCCGTGCCGGTGCTGAAGTTGCAGTGGCGCCAGGACGATGTGCCCATGCTGGTCGAGTTTCACTTCATGACCGACGGCCAGGATTGGTGGATTGGCCTTGTGGTGACCTATAACGGGCTGAGTGGCGAAGAGGTTGACGAAGTGACCCACTATGTGGAAGCCGCCCGAACCCCTTTGGGCCAGACCTTTGTTGGGGACGTGGTGATCCCGGGGTTCGAGTCGGGGCCCCAGGTTACGCTCACAGGGGCAGATATTCGTGCGTTCCGTTAAGGGGTTTGGCTCATCCCGCACTTGAATCTGACAGCAAAACCGTACACGATGCCACCTGGTAACTTGAACGGGGTGGCCAATGAGAAGTACTGCGTTCCTGATGTGTTTGGTAGCGGGGTTGTGTTTGGCGGTGTCAGGCTGTGACCGGCCCCCAATCGACCGTGGCACGGGACCGGGAGGCAAGACGGATACTACGGGGACCCTGGATACGGCCCTGCCCGAGCTGACCGCCGACATGGCGGGTTTGGGTGTGTGCCAGGACCGAGCACCCAGCGGCACGCAGACCTTCGAGACAGACCCCAAAGTCGAGACCATTTTGGGTGGCTTGACCCTGGCCGAGAAGATCGAGCAGATGGGTGGAGACAACAATCCGGCCGAGATGTTTAAGACCCCGGATAACGAGGGTGCGGGAGTCCGTGGGCTTTATTTCCGTGACGGACCCCGTGGGGTGCGCATGGAGAAGGGAACCGCCACCTGTTTTCCTGTATCCGTCTGCCGGGCAGCGGCGTTTGACCTGGACCTGGAAGAGCGCATCGGTGCTGCCACAGGCCGCGAAACCAAGGCGCTGGGTTATAACGTGCTTCTGGCCCCGACCATTAACACGTTGCGGCACCCCGCCTGGGGCCGGGCTCAAGAGACCTATGGCGAAGACCCCTGGTTTTTGGGAAAGATGGGGGTCGCCTCGGTTAAGGGCATTCAGCAGTATGTGCCGGCATGTGTGAAGCATTTCGCATGCAATAATATCGAAGACACCAGAATGACAAATAATGCAGTGGTCGACCCTCAGACCCTGCGGGAGAACTATGCCCGTCAGTTCGAGATGGTGGTCAAGCAGGCCGATGTGGCGTGTGTCATGGGCGCCTACAACAAGGTGAATGGGCACTATTGCTGCGAAAACGAGCCGCTGCTTAGCTCGCTGCTGAAGGGCGAGTGGGCGTTTGACGGCTTTGTGGTCAGCGACTGGCTTGCGACCCAAAGCACCGTCGAATCGGCGCTGGCGGGCCTGGACGTCGAGATGCCCTGGCGCTTGAACTACAACAAGCTGCAGATGGCCGTTTCTGGGGGGCAAGTTCCCGAATCGGTGATTGATGATGCGGTCCGCCGAATATTGCGCATCAAGTTCAAGTTTGGTTTTGCCCTGCTGACCGATCCGTGGCCTTCGGACCCCTCTATCGTCGAAAGTGAAGAGCATACCAATCTGGCCTTGGAGGCGGCCCTGAAGGGGTTTGTGTTGTTGAAGAATTCCGATGGGGCCTTGCCGTTGGACCGCAAGACCGTCGGGAAGGTGGCCGTTGTGGGAGCCTATGCCGATGTGGCCCGGCTTGGTGATGCAGGCAGCAGCGACGTGAAGCCCAGTTATGCGGTGACTCCCTTTGCGGGAATCAAGGCCATTGCCGGTGCGGGCGTTGAGGTCGTGACCGGCGTGGATGCCACCGCTGCCGAAGGGGCCGACGTGGCCATTGTGGTTGCCGCCTTGACCCAGATGGAAGAGGGGGAGGCGGTGTTTGGCGGTGGAGACCGAGACTCGCTTAATATCTCGGCAGATCAGGAAGAGTTGATTCGGCAGGTGGCCAAAAAGGCCAACAAGACCCTGGTCATTCTGGAAGCCGGCGGCCCCATCACCATGGAGAGTTGGAAGGCAGATGCCGACGCCATCGTCATGGCCTGGTATCCGGGCATGGAGGGCGGAACGGCCATGGGCAAACTGCTCTTCGGCGACGCAAACTTTACAGGGCGACTGCCTCAGACCTGGCCCGTCAAGTGGGAAGACTGCCCCGAATTCGGCAATAAGCTTGCCGAAACCAAGATGGAGTATCTGCACGGCTATCGTCACTTCCAAGAGAAGAAAATCACGCCGCTGTTCCCGTTTGGGTTCGGGCTCTCTTACACCACGTTTGTCTACAGCGACCTTGTGATCCCATGCCGAACCGTGACTCCGGCCGGGCATTTGCTGGTCCAGGTCAAGGTCCAGAATACGGGCAGCGTAGAGGGGGTGGCCGTGCCGCAGGTGTATGTGGGGTATCCCAATTCCGAGGCCCGCAGGCCGCCGTGGGAGTTCAAGGGTTTTGCCCGGGTGCCGTTGGCAGCAGGGGAATCCAAGGTGGTCGATATCGAGGTCGATGTGCGTGACCTGGCCTATTTTGATGCGAAAGCCAACTCGTGGAAGGTCGAAAACATGACCTATGCACTGTCCGTTGGCGACAACGCCGATGACCGCAGCCTGCTGGCTGAATTTGTGGTCGGGGAGCAGGCCGCCCTGCGGCAGGAGGTGACCGAATGAATCTGACTAATAATCGGCTCCTGGTGCGCGGGTTGACACGCTCTCTTGGCATGGTTTTGGCCCTGTGCCTGAGTATCCCTGCCGCTGTTCGGGCCGAAGAGTCCGATGCCGCACCGGCCTATGTACAATTCGGTTTGCCTGGCGACGAAGAAGTTCGGCCCTGGGGGCTTTCCGCACCCTCTCCCTATTATCCGGCGGATGGTTTGCAGTCGCCTTTCCGAAAATCGGGGTTGCATTTGGGCGGCGATGCCTGGATCGATACGGGGCTGGAGGCCAGTCAACGTGGTCTGGATAGCCAGAACGACACCAACTTCTGGTTGATGCAGGGCCGAGTCATGCTGGATTTGACGGCCACCCGTACGTTCCACCGGTTTTTTGCCCAGGCCAAAGCGCAGATTCTGGCCCACGTCGAAGAGATCCCCGGGGATGAACAAATCGACACCGACGACGCCTGGATTCGATTCGGCATCTGGGACTTGTTTGACATCCAGTTCGGGCGGTTCGAAGCCTGGGAGGTCTATCACAAAGGCGAAGGCCTGGAGCGTGACACCCTGGAAGACAAGGGCGCTGCCGACGGTCCGGACATTTACGAAGTGAATTACGCCTATTACCGCCAAGATGGTTTTGGTCAATTGGCAGCGCATTTGTATGCCACACCTTGGTTGCGTTTTGAAATCGCATCGGTATTTGGCAACGAGTTGGGCTTCAACTCTATCGGCGCCCGCGCTGCCGGCATCATGGATCTGGACTGGGTTAAACTGAATCTTGCTGCTGAATATCGCCACCTGGATCATCAGGAAGAGGGGCGTAAGCAGTGGGAAGAGAAGCGAGGTTTTGGGGGAAGCCTGCAGTTCAAAGTGGGCGATGCCGGTGATCCGATTCGGGCGCAGTTCGGGGCCAATGGGGCCTATGGTCTGGTGGACAAGGTGGATGCCTTCGGAAAGGTGGATGAGACGGGCAGTCCCGACACTCTGTCGGTGGGCGGGTACTTGAATCTGGGCCTTTGGTCTTCGGTGGTGGGGTTGGGGTACAACCATACGCTTCAAGGGGACCGGCAGTGGAATAGCGAGACCGACGTAGAGGGCGAGTTCACCCACCAGCAGTTCTTCGCCTCGATTCGGCATCCCATCGTGGTGCAGTGGCTGACGGCCAAGCTGGTGTTTGCCTGGGCCAAGGCCGACCTGCAGCCCGCCGTAGACAATCATCGACTGAATGATATGTATAGCGTCAGGCTTCGACTGTATATGACGTTCTAGTGGGTCCATGGCGTCTGGGGCATGCTCGGCCGCCCGCTTGTACGGAGGGTAACATGGCGACGTTTCGATGGGGAATCCTGAGCACAGCTTCTATTAATGAGAAGTTGATGCCGGCCATGCGCCGGTGTGAAGGCGCCGAAATTGTGGCTGTAGCCAGCCGTGACATGAAAAAGGCCCAGCGGTATGCCAAAGTCCACGGCATTCCTCAGGCCTATGGAAGTTACGAGGATCTGGTCGCTTCAGGCGAGGTGGATGCCGTCTATAATCCCCTGCCCAACGTGCTGCATCTGCCGTGGACGCTGCGTTGCATCCAGGCCGGAATTCCGGTGCTGTGTGAGAAGCCGTTGACCCTTTCGGCGAAGGATGCACAGACGCTTGCGACCGCAGCGGCCAATAGTGGCGTGTTTGTGGCAGAAGCGTTTATGTACCGGTTTCATCCGGTGTTCGCCCGTCTCAAAGAGCTGGTGAATTCGGGGGTGATCGGCAGGGTGCATACCATTCACTCGGATTTTGCCTTCCTTCTTGACGATCCCACGGGCATCCCGGCCCGGGGCGAGTTGGGCGGCGGTGCATTGCTGGACGTGGGCTGTTATTGTGTGAACTTCAGCCGGCTGATTACGGGCGCCGAACCCATCGATGTGGCCGCCATGGCCCGCTTCGCCCTGTCGGGTCCGGGGACTGCATCCTGGGATGATCCCATGCATACGCCTACGCCGGGGCCCGCCGAGATGCCCGGGGCAGCGACGTTCGACAAGACCATGACGGGGTTGATGCGATTCCCGCATGGGGTGCTGGCTTCCTTTACCACCAGCATCGGGGCCACCGAACAGCATCGGGTGGAAGTGCGTGGCGAGGACGGCGTCTTGACCGTCGAGCATCCGTGGCATCCTCGACCCAGCGAAATCATTCGCCTTGAACGCTATGGTCAAGACCCTCAGTTGTTCCCCGTGGAAGGTGATGACCCTTACTACTTGCAGGTTCGCCATTTTCAGGATGTCTGCACCGGGAAAAGGCCCCAGCCCATGTGGCCCATCCAAGAGTCCGTCTTGCAAGCCAGGGCCATGGATGCGCTGGCGCGGTCGGCTCGAACCCACCGCTTCGAACAAGTCTAAACGTGGTCGCCTCAGCCGCCGAGCATCGCCTTCGACCAGGCCACGCCTGGCCGGGGGGCGCGCCTTGAGCGAGGGGCATCGCCCCGAGTCGAAAGGCTGACGGGACCATTACCGCAACGCGCCCCGGTTGTTGTCGCATCAGCCTCTCGGCTCGGCTGACGCCTTGCCTCGTGGCGCGCCCCCCCCGCCGCCCTTTGGTCGGCGGCCCCCCAAGCAAGTTGTGGGGCTTAGGCCACGGCTGCATTCCGGTGCGTCAAAACCCCATACGGTTGACTCTGAGGGGATTCTCTGACTACTCTGGGGCCGCCTGGAACTGGGCGGAGCAGGGGAGGGG
>CAYTWV010000254.1:0-6733 GCA_964442235.1 uncultured Myxococcales bacterium
GTCAGAATGGCACGTTGGCCATGCTGGCCGAAGGCGCCCGCAAGGGCGGCCTGGATTTCTAGGAGAAGACCATGGCGGAGAGAAAACAGCAAGACAGACCCCAGCGCAATTCGCGGCCCCAAGAACAGGACCAGCAGGAAGACCGCTTCATCGAGAAGGTCGTGCATATCAGCCGCGTCGCCAAGGTCGTCAAGGGCGGCCGGCGCTTCAGCTTCGCTGCCATCGTCGTGAAGGGCGATGGCGAAGGCCATGTGGGCATCGGCTCCGGCAAGGCCAACGAAGTCCCTGAAGCCATGCGCAAGGCCTCCGAGCGCGCGGAAAAGAACATGGTCGCCGTTCCTATCGTCAACGGCACCATCCCGCACGAATGCATGGTCAAGTTCGGCGCCGCCAGGGTCTACCTGCGCCCCGCCGGGCCTGGTACCGGTATCATCGCCGGTGGCCCCGTGCGTGCCGTTCTTGAGGCAGCCGGCGTCCAGAACATCCTGACCAAGATCATCGGGACCACCAATCCTCACAACGTCACCAAGGCGACCCTCAAGGCGCTTATGGAGCTTATCTCCGTAGATGACGTCGCCAAACGGCGTGGGATTGCTCCCGGTGATGTCCTCGGCAAGAAGGGGTAACCCATGGAAAAGAAGCTTCGCATCACCCTGACGGGAAGCCTCATTGGCGGAACCAAGATTCAGCGGGAAACCGTGGCAAGCCTTGGCCTCCGTAAGCGTCACCAATCCCGCGTGGTCGACGATACTCCGATTTATCGGGGTATGTGTCGCGCCGTCCCGCACCTGCTCAAGGTCGAAGAGGTCGAGCTATGAAAGAACTCAGCAACCTCAAAGCCCCCAAAGGGGCCAATCGCAATCGCACCCGCGTCGGTCGTGGCTCGGGCAGCGGCCTGGGCAAGACCTCTGGACGTGGCCATAAGGGCCAGCGCGCTCGTTCGGGCAAGCCCACCAAGCTTGCTTTCGAAGGCGGCCAGATGCCCCTCAGCCGTCGCCTCCCCAAACGTGGCTTCTCCAATGCCCCGTTTGGTAAGGTCAACGCCTGGATCAACGTCGGCCAACTCAATGCCTTTGATGCCGGTACCGTTGTGGATACCGCACTGCTTCTCAAGACTGGCCTGGTCAAGGGCGTCTTTGATGGAATCAAGTGCTTGGGCAACGGCGAGTTGTCCAAGGCGCTCACCGTCCGTGTCGATGCCTTTTCTGCCAGCGCGAAGTCAAAAATCGAAGCGGTAAATGGAAAGGCGGAGGTTATCCGTGGCGAGTAGCATCCGAAACATCGGTAGTGTGCCGGAGCTTCGAAACAGGCTCCTGTACACGCTCGGTATGCTGGCGGTTTATCGCGTGGGCGTATTTGTCTCCGTGCCCGGTGTCGACCGGGACATCATGGAACAATACATGCGCGGTGCCTCCACAGGTTTCGCCGGTCTCTTCGATCTCTTCTCTGGCGGCGCGATGAAGCAGCTCAGCGTGTTTGCCCTGGGCATCATGCCATACATCAGCGCCTCCATTATTCTGCAACTCATGGGCGTGGTTGTCCCCGCCCTTGAGAGACTGCAGAAAGAGGGCGAAGCCGGTCGAAAAAAGATCAACCAGTACACCCGCTATGGCTGCGTGATCCTCTCGATCATTCAGGGCCTTGGGATCTCCATGTGGTTGGAGAGCCTCTCGGGCGGCGCCGCAAAAGGCATGGTGCATAACCCCGGTATCGGCTTCAACCTCCTGACCGTTCTTGCGTTGACCACGGGTACAGCGTACCTGATGTGGATCGGCGAGCGGATCACCGAGCGTGGAATCGGTAACGGTATCTCCCTGATCATCTTCGCCGGCATCGTCGCCGGGTTGCCTGATGCTCTGGTTCAGACGGTCAAGCTCTCTACCTTCGAAGGTGGCAAGCTGGAGCCCATGACCCTTATGCTCATCGGCGCCCTTGTGATCGCCGTCATCGGTGCCATCGTGTTCTTTGAACGCGGTCAGCGCAGGATTCCCATCCAGTACGCCAAGCGTATGGTCGGTCGTAAGGTCGTAGGCGGACAGACCTCCAATCTGCCCCTCAAGGTGAACTCCTCGGGCGTTATCCCCCCGATCTTCGCCTCCTCCGTCCTGATGTTCCCCTCCACGCTGGGCAACCTCTTCCCGGGAGCTTCCTGGGTGGACTGGATGCAGAGCAAACTGGTGCCCGGTCAAGTCGTCTACAATTTGCTTTATGTAGGCCTGATCGTCTTCTTCTGTTTCTTCTACACCGCGGTGACCTTCAATCCCGTCGATGTGGCCGACAACCTGAAGAAGCAGGGTGGATTCATTCCCGGTATCCGCCCCGGAAAACGTACCGCCGAGTACATTGAAAAAGTGCTGAGCCGAATCACCGTCGGTGGGGCGATCTACATCGCTGCCATCTGCGTTCTGCCCCAGTACCTGCAGTCAGGTTTTGGCGTCCCGTTCTACTTCGGTGGCACCTCTTTGCTCATCGTAGTTGGCGTGGCGCTTGACACCGTGTCCCAGATCGAGTATCACCTCATCTCCCGCAATTACGAAGGTTTTGCGGGCGGGCGTGGACCTCGGATCCGCGGCAGGAGATAAAACCCATGCGGCTTGTTCTCTTTGGAGCACCGGGTGCCGGAAAGGGCACTCAGGCGCAGATGCTTTTGAAACGCTACGGCCTCATACAGGTCTCCACTGGAGACATGTTGCGGGCCGCACGTTTGGAAGGCACCCCATTGGGGAACGAAGCTGGGAAGTATATGGATGAGGGACATTTGGTCCCCGACGATCTGGTGGTATCCATCGTGGCAAAGCGTCTGCTTGACCCCGAGCTTACCCATCGGTTTGTGCTGGATGGTTTCCCTCGAACCGTCAGCCAGGCACATTCCCTGGAAGCTATGGGTGTTAAGTTGGATGTGGTGCTTCATCTGATGGTGGACCGAGAAGAACTGGTGGAGCGTCTTGCTGGGCGGCTGACCTGCGAGAAGTGCAAAGCCACGTATCATCGAAGGTACTCGCCGCCTGTTGTCGCAGGAGTGTGTGATCGCTGCAGCAACGCCCTCATGGTGCGGGCCGATGACGACGAACAGACCGTTCGTAGTCGCCTCGATGTCTTCTGCAAGCAGACGCTCCCCCTGGTGGAGTTCTACCGGGAGAGAGGAACACTTCGGCAGATTTCGTGCACCGGCAAGCAACCTGAGGAGGTGAGCGCTGAGCTCGTACTCCTTCTTGACTCCCTGAAACGGTGAACTATGGCGAAAGAAGAAGGAATCGAGGTCGAAGGAACCGTGGTCGAGCCGCTACCAAACGCAATGTTTCGCGTGCAGCTTGAAAACGGTCACCGAGTGCTGGCCCACGTTGCGGGCAAGATGAGAATGCACTTTGTGCGCATCCTACCGGGTGACCGGGTGAAGCTTGAGCTGAGCCCGTACGACCTGACCCGGGGTCGAATTGTTTATAGAACCGCAGGCAAAGCGTAATTGGGTGTACCATGAAAGTTCGTGCGTCCGTAAAACGAATTTGCGATAAGTGTCAGGTAATTCGCCGGAAGGGTATCGTCCGCATTCTGTGCGAGAACCCGAGACACAAACAGCGACAAGGCTAGGAAGGTAAAGCGATGGCGCGTATTGCTGGTGTCGACCTACCGAGAAACAAACGAATCGAGATCGCCTTGACGGCGATCTATGGCATGGGCCGTCTCACTGCTCAACAAGTGTGTGAGAAAGCCCAAGTAGACCCCGCCAAACGGTCCGACAATCTGTCGGATGCTGAGGTGGCCAGGCTTCGTGAAATCATCGACAACCAATACAGGGTTGAAGGTGAACTCCGACGCGACGTCTCCGCCAACATCAAGCGGCTCATCGATGTGGGCTGTTACCGAGGCTTCCGGCATCGCCGTGGGCTCCCGGTACGTGGGCAGAGAACCCATACCAACGCCCGCACCCGGAAGGGACCGCGCAAAGCAGCGATCAAGAAGAAGAAGATCGGCGGAAAGAAGTAAGGGGGAGACAAAATGGCTAGAGCAGCAAGAGCCGGAAAGAAGAAGGTCAAGAAGAACATCCCAATGGGCGTGGTGCATATCCAATCCACGTTCAACAATACCATGGTTACCATCACGGATATGCGCGGGAACGCCGTCTCCTGGTCAACTGCTGGCGTCAAGGGTTTTAAGGGCTCCAAGAAGTCCACTCCCTTCGCTGCCTCGCAGGCTGCCGAAGATGCCGCTCGCAAAGCCGCTGAACATGGTATGCAGAGCGTGAGTGTCATGGTGAAGGGACCGGGCAGTGGCCGTGAAGCCGCCGTTCGTGCCTTGGCTATGGCCGGGTTGCGCGTCACCCTCATCCGGGACGTCACCCCCATTCCTCATAACGGTTGCCGACCCAAGAAGCGGCGAAGAGTGTAGTGGAGGTTCGCTGTGGCTAGATATACCGATTCCAAATGTCGCCTGTGCAGGCGCGAAGGTCTCAAGCTTTTCCTTAAGGGAGACCGTTGTTACACCGACAAGTGCGCCCTTGATCGTCGCACCTACGGCCCCGGTCAGCACGGCCAGGGTCGTCGTAAGCGATCCGACTACGGCGTCCAGCTTCGTGAGAAGCAGAAGGTCAAGAGGGCTTATGGCGTCCTCGAGCGGCAGTTCCGCATCTATTTCGCCAAGGCCGAGCGTATGAAGGGCATCACGGGCGAAAACCTGTTGCAGCTCCTCGAGCGCCGTCTGGACAACACCGTCTATCGGATGGGTTGGGCCGCGAGTCGCTCCGAAGCCCGCCAGGTCGTTCGTCATCGTCACCTGGCCGTCAACGGCGTCACCGTCGACATCCCCTCCTTCCAAGTGCGGCAGGGCGACGAGATCACCGTTCGGGCGACCAGCAAAGAGCATCCCCGTATCAAGCTTCTTCTGGAAGCCGGTGGTCGGGCTGCTCCGGCCTGGCTCGATGTCAATCGTGGTGAGATGAAAGCCAAAGTTGTGGCTCTCCCCTCTCGCGAAGACGTCGACCTGCCCGTGCAGGAGTCGCTCATCGTGGAGTTGTACTCCAAGTAACCAGGCTCCTTAGGAGGTGCGAATGTACAGGCACTGGGTTAGACTGCGACGACCGAAGGAAGTCGAGACCGAAAAGCAGACCACGGACGGCCGCGTTGGCGTCTTCTCCTGCGCTCCTCTTGAGCGTGGGTATGGCACCACACTTGGCAACGCGCTGCGCAGGGTTCTTCTCTCCTCCGTTCGCGGTGCTGCCATTACCGCCGTCCGCATTGACGGGGCACTGCATGAGTTCTCTGCCATCCCTGGCGTCACGGAAGACGTGGCAGATGTCATCCTGAACCTTAAAGGCGTCCGCCTCCGAGTCCCGGAAGGCGACCGCCGAACCCTCCGCGTCGACGTCAAAGGCCCCGCAGTGGTCACCGGTAAGGACGTACAGGGCGACCCCCTGTGTGATGTCCTGAACCCCGACCATTACGTGGCTACCGTCGCCGAAGGCGGCCATCTGCGCATCGAACTCTCGGCCGAAATGGGCCGTGGGTACGTTCCCGCAGATAAGCAGAAGCTTAATGATATGCCCATCGGGACCATGGTCGTGGATTCGCTCTTCAGCCCCATGAAGCGCGTCAATTTCCGCGTCACCAACGCCCGAGCCGGCGAAGACACCGATCTGGATAAGTTGACCATTGAGATCGAGACGGATGGATCTATCATCCCCCGTGAGGCCCTGGGCCTCGCCGCCAAGATCCTCAAGGAGCAACTGCAGATCTTCATCGGCTTCGACGAGGGTATGCCTGCTGAATATGAAGGCATGAAAGAAGCTGCCGACGCACTCAGCCCCAACCTGTACCGCAGTGTTGAGGAACTTGAGCTCTCCGTCCGTAGCGCCAATTGCCTGCGTAATGCCAACATCCGATTCATCGGCGAGTTGGTGCAGAAGAGCGAATCCGACATGCTCAAGACCAAGAACTTCGGCCGCAAAAGCCTGAAGGAGATCAAGGAAGTTCTCGCTTCCATGGGTCTCACCCTTGGCATGAAGGTGGAGGGCTTCGACCCCAACCGGTCCCCCAAAGGGCCTAAGGAATAACGAGGAAGTACCATGAGACATCGTAACGCACATTATAAGTTGGGACTCAAAACGTCCCATCGCTCGGCGCTGCTCAGGAACCTTCTGACGGCTCTGGTTGATCACGGCCGCATTGAGACCACGCACATCCGCTGCAAGGCCCTCAAGCGCGTGGCTGACAAACTGGTCACCCTCGGCAAAAAGGGCACGCTGCATCATCGCCGCCTGGCCGGAGCCATTTTGTATCGGGAAGACCTGGTGAACAAACTCTTCGACACCATCGCTCCTGTCTTCAAGGACCGACCCGGTGGCTATACCCGTATCGTGCAAATCGGCCGACGCCGAGGCGATGCGGCCCCTATGGCCCTCGTTGAGTTCGTGAACTACGAACTGCCCGCCAATTCGGAAGCCCCTGCGAAATAGCGTCCCCCCCCTCTTGTCCCGCTTCCCTTTACTCCCTAGCTTTCCTCCCATGACAAACCGTTCATGTGAGGGTATCTCATGCAATCTTCTGTTGGTTTCTTGGCTCTGGCGCTGCTAGGCGTGCTGGGCGGTTGTGGTTCTTCCAGCCCCAACGGCAACATGACGGACGGTGGGGCCGACACCCCAGCGCCCAACGACGTGGCTCAAGTCGATGACTCCTTGGAACCATCTGATGTGGCCGTTCGCAACGATCTCAACCCCCTTGACGACTCTCGCACCGCCGAG
>CAYTWV010000255.1:0-6688 GCA_964442235.1 uncultured Myxococcales bacterium
CCTCCACAGGCACCCAGTCCAGCCCGTCGGCAGACTGCTTGAAGTGGACCTGAAGCGTCGACATGCCGGCGGCATAGTGTCCACCCGTATAGCTGGTCATGTAGGCGACGCCGTTGCGCACCTTGACGTCCCAGGGCACTTCCGGGGTCGAGGTGACCTCTTCGGGTTTGCTCCAGTCGCCCAACTTGGTTCTTCGGATGCGGAGGATCTTCAGGGGTTCAAAGGCAGCGGGGTTGGTGCCGGCCTGGAAGAGCATCAACTGCAGATTCCCGTTCGTGGCCAGGAATCGGGGCTCCCGCATGTCCGTGCCGAGGTCGATGCGGGCCTCGAATTGCCAGGTCTTCCCTTTGTCCGGGGAGGAGGCGACGTTCATCTGGACGTCAGCCGCCGCAAAGTGGCTTCGGGCTGTTCGCCAGGCCAGGAAGAGGCGGCCTTCGAAGAACTCGATGTCTTCATTGTTGTTGGCAATCTGGCAGGCGTTTTCAGGGGGCAGAGCATCCGAAGGCACCACCCAGATGGGTTCCCCCACCGAAAGAGTCAGGCCGGCCGTCGGCGGCGGCCAGTCGGCCGGATCGTCGCTGGGAGTTGTGCTGTGGACTTCGGCGTCGCCAAGGGGCCCAAGATCGCTGGTTCTCTGGTCTTCATTGGCCCTGCCGTCGCAGCAATCGGTCGTGGTTGTGTCGCCTTGGGTTACCTCTGCCCCAAGGTCGCCTACCGATTGGGGTTCGCTGCTGCATCCACCCAGTGTGGTCAGCGCACAGACAGAGGCCCAGAGGCCCACGCTGCGCAATGCTCGTCTTCCGAGTACCGCAAAAAAGTCTGTCTTCACGATGGCTCCTGCATTTCCAGGCCAATTTCCGCCCAGACGTCGGCGGGGGTTTTTCCCCTCAGGCGTAATGCCTGGAGTGTGACCGACTGGTCTCGCTTTGCGAAGCGTTTTCCGTTGGCATCCAGCAACAGCTTGTGGTGGTGGTATTCCGGTGTGGGCAGCCCCAGCAGGGCCTGCAGCAGTCTATGGATGTGGGTGGCGTGGAACAGATCTTCGCCACGGGTGACCAGGGTGACGCCTTGCAGCGCGTCGTCCAGGGTAGCACACAGGTGGTAGCTGGCCGGGGTCTCTTTGCGGGCCAGCACCACGTCGCCCAATTCCCATGGATTGGCCTGGACCGTGCCCCGTCCCCGATCGCTGAAATAGAGTGGCCCCGTCAACGCGATGGCAGCGTTCAGGTTCAGTCGCAGGGCATAGGGGACGCCCGCCAGGATGCGCTGTTGCTGCACGTTCGGGTCCAGCAAGCGGCAGGTGCCGGGATAGAGCAATCCTTCGGGGCCGTGAGGGGCGTTGCCCATTCGAGCCACTTCGGCCTGCACTTCGGCGCGGGTGCAGAAGCAGGGATAGATCACGCCCATTTGCTGCAGTTGGTCCAGGGCTTTAGCGTACTGGGCGAAGTGTTGGGACTGGCGCCGCACGGGTTCGGGCCAGGTCAGGCCAAGCCATCGCAGATCGTCCAGCATGCCCTGTTCAAACTCGCTTCTGCATCGGGTACCGTCGATATCCTCGAAGCGAAGCAGGAAGGTTCCGTTCCCCGCCGCTGCCTGCTGCCAGGCGAATCCGGCGGCGTAGGCGTGGCCCAGATGCAGCAGCCCGGTGGGGCTTGGAGCGAAACGAGTGACGACCATTTGGACTCCACACAGGAGGACAATCCACCCTCGTCAGGGTGACTTTGGGGACTGTAGCGCAAAAGAAGTGGATGGGCATGCGTTTTTCGCTTGACGTTTTCCTGCCTCTGCGCTAAAAGCCTGCTCCGTTGTTATTGGGGCTGTAGCTCATCTGGGAGAGCGCTTGAATGGCATTCAAGAGGCAGGGGGTTCAAGTCCCCCCAGCTCCACTCGACTCACTCACTTCGTTCGTTCGCTCGTGGCAGGCCACTCTAGGCTAGGGGCACGACTAATACCTCGATAATTGGTTCGCTCGTGGCAGGCCACTCTAGGCTAGCGGCACGACTAATACCTCGATAAATCGTTCGCTCGTGGCAGGCCACTGAAGGCCTAGGTCTAGACTAACACCTCGATCAGAAACGGGCCCCACGTGGAGTTTGCCGTTCTGGAACCGGTTGCCGCACATCCACCATTACTTACAGAGGCGGCGGTTTCCTGGTCAGCGTCGGCAACGGTGCTGTCGGGTGTGGCATCCTCTTGGGTCGACACATCGGACTGCAAGCGGGCATTCTCTCAGATATCTCCGATAGTTGCCAATCACTTGCCCGTGTATTCAGGCGCTTCCATGTTCAGGCATTTGCAAAGAGTGTTCCAACTCGGGTGTGGGCGTCAGCATAGAGTCGAGCCACCCACATCTTGTGGTGCCCCCGGGGCGCACCCATCGAAACGCTGCGGGGCCAGTCTTATCGGCGGAGACTGGAAAATGGATGCGCCCTGATGGCCATCAGAGGCGGCTCTGACGGCCGCATGGACGGGGTGATGTCCGAGGTTCAGCACTCAAAATATTTGTCATACACAAATTCAGAGACCATGCCCTGCTGGGAAAGCCAACGGATCACGGGGCGCATCTGCCGCAGGATGGGGTAATAGGTCGAGTAGTCCATGAAGGTCTTGGGGGGTGCTGCCAAGATTTGGTCCAAATCGGCTCGGCTGAGTCCCAGGCGATCCAGGACCAGGCTTAGCCTTTCATCGTCAAGTGCAGGCGGATTCTGATCGAAGAACTCCACGGCATCGGCCCGAGAGATGCGCCCGCTGCGAATCTGGGCCGACGGGGCCAATTTGCGTAAGTCGATATTGAATTTCTTCCATATCAGCCAATTACGAAACGGCGTGTACAGGCAGTCCGAGTGTTTCCCTTCATCTCTCCATCCAAATTTGGACTTCAATACCTCCTTATTCTCACGCTCATTCCATTCCATATATATGGGCAGCATGATGATACGGGTGCGGCGCTGGAAGGTGCCCAGGAAGAGGTCGGAGATCCGAAGACGGTTGTAGTCTTGGACGGTTTCCAGAGCGCCCGGTCCTCCGAACTTCTTGACCACGGATTCCAGGTAGCGCCCATCGCCGTAGCTCCATTTCAGGGGAGTAATGCCCTCGGTCAGCGGTGACGAGCCGTGCAGGACGTATCGGATTCCCTCTTTCTGCGCAGCGCTGTAGGCCAGGGACCAGATTGCGACCAGACAGGGCAGGCAAACCTCGGGGACCGAGGCTTTGAGGCAAGCAAGGTAAGCCTCTTTGAGGTGTTCTTGTGGATACGAAACGGTCCTCAGCGGGACATCCAGCGGGCCCGTAACGGCAGCGATGTTGTGGAGGGCGACCTCGGAGACCCATCCGTTGTCGAAGTGGTAGGCCAGCGGACGAAGGCCCATGGTCTTGGCCAGGTAGACGGCATAACTGGAGTCGCCACCGCCGCTGATGGGGACGATACAGTCGTAAGGTTTGTCCTTCCCCTCGGCCTTGATCGTCTCGATCAGGTCGGCAAACTTCTTCTTTTTTTCCAGGTCCTGTCCCACCGCATAGTTCTGGTGCAGGCGATCGTGCACGTGGCACAGATGGCACACTCCTTGATCATCGAAGCGGATTTCCGGGACGGTTTCATCCATCAGGCATCGAGTGCAGGTTTTCATAGGCAAAGCGGGCCCTCCTGGCGAGTGATGCTAGTGGATAGGGGGATGGGCCGTCAACGGTGCAGGCAGTTTGTGGAATTCAGGCTGATCTTGCGGGGGGCGGGTGAAGGATTAGTTGGGCTTCCAGGCGATCTCATAGAAGTTCGCAAAACCCTGGGGCGTGATCTCCTGGATCAGTGCTGAGTCCAGGTTGGCCATGGCAAGTCGGTTGTCCGCGACGTAGGTTTCTCCGGGAGTGCCTTGGATGAACGCCAGCATGTCTGTATGGAGCGTTGTCAAATCTGGGAAGGTACTGAGTCCAGGCCCCCGGGTAACGGATTGGAGGCTGGCTGGGCGTCTGCTTGCCCTTTTTCTTCGTGGGTGACATTCTAACCCAGGATGCGGCGAACGGCCGGGCGTTCACCAAGACACTGCAACCTGAACGAGGGCGTGATGCGATTGAGCAAAACAACGAGCCTTGGCACCAGGCTTACGGGCATTTGTTTGTCGGCGGCATCTGTTGTTTGCCTATGGGGCTGTGGCAACGGGGATTCTGAGCGGCAGTCGGAAGGGATGGATGTTCCGGCACAGGTTGACGGCTGGGAACTCAAAGGAGATGGCTGGGCCGGTGGCGATGCGGTTCCGGACCTGGTTGTGGACGATTCGGGCTCACCGGATGGCGTCGAGCAAATGGATTCGGCTCCGTACCACGTTCCACAGCAGTTCTTACCGCCGGTGCCACAAGGAAAGGTGTGGAAACTGACGTTTGGGGATGAGTTTGATGGGGAGAGCCTGGACCCGGAGAAATGGAATGTGGGGGGCGGTAGCGAGGCGGCCCCCGACCCTCGTCGTGAGGGATACTGGGTGAAGGAGGCCATGAGTCTGGATGGGGCCGGTAACCTGGTGATGGCTACCTACCTGAAAGAGGGCAAGGTCTTTTCCGGCGTGGTGGACACTCAAGGGAAGTTTTCGCAGGCGTTCGGCTATTTTGAGGCCCGGATGAAGGTCAGTACCCAGCCGGGCCACTGGGGAGCATTCTGGCTGATGCCAGAGAGTTTTGGGGCCACGGACAACGGCGGGGTCGACGGGGTGGAAATTGACATCATGGAGCGCCCATGGGCCGGCGACCAGTATGGTTGGACAAACCACGCGCTGCACTGGGATGCCTATGTTGAGGGGGCCGACGCCTCGAAGATCTCGGAAACCAAGGGGATTGGAGAGGGGTTCCACACCTTTGGGCTATGGTGGAACGAAGAACAGTACATTTTCTATGTCGATGGTGTGGAAGTGTGGGCTTCGGCGGCGGGAGGAATCTGCCAGGTCCCGTTGTACCCCATCTTCTCCGATGAAGTTCAGGCCCACTTGTTCTTCCTGAGCGGCGACATCAAGGATGCGCAACTTCCGGACTACACGTTTGTTGACTATATCCGTATCTATGCCATGGTCGACACAGCACCGTAAGGCGACCCCTTTTTCCCTCCATTTCGTTCATGCCGTGAACCATGGGTTCCCGTTTGACCGAGGTGGCAGAGGGAGGAGAACATGCGCTTGCCGTTGGGTGTCGTTCTGTTGTTGGGGGGGAATATCCGAGATGAGTGACGACGAAGACCTGGAACTTCTGGCGGAACTGGGGCGAAGGGAAGTGGACGACAAGGCCAGGAAGGGCGAGGCCGATGAGGTTCGGACCGCGGCAAAAGAGGAACGCCGGTCTAGGGTGCTTGAGAGGCGGTCGCTTGGATTGCCCCGGGACTGGGAGCTGTCGCTGCTGATTGTGAGCCTGTCTGCATGCGCCGCAGCGATGTTGCTGGTCTTTGTGGGCATTACCGAAGAGGTCGGCTGGTGGATTTGGCCGTTGGCCTTGTTTCTGTTGGTTGGGGCTGTGGGAATCCACTTATGGACCTCTTCTTATTATCCGGCGGCCCAACTGCGCTGGCTGAACAGCCTGCCCTTCGAGTTTGATGTGCAGGCCTATCTGGCCATGCTGGCCGAACGTCACTACGGCAGGAAAATGATGGTCGTAGTCACCTTCAAGGAACCCGTGGAAGCGGAAGTTGCAAAGACCCTTGAGCTTGCTGTCTCAGGAGCACTGAAAGGAGCCACGGGGCGGGTGATTCATGGCAACACATTGATCATCACGGGGCGGGCAGTACGCACATGGTTCCTGATGGGTAGAACGGAGTCGATCGTGGCGACGCCGCCAATCCACGACAACTCGAACCTGCACGCCGAGTTCCGGACATGTGTTCTTCGATGCCTGGGGCCCATCTCCCGGCGGGTGCCTATCCAGAAGGTGACGGTACGCGCCCCATTGTCTACGGATTAGTTGCACTTCTCATACTGGATGACGACCGATGGCCCTGTGGACGACTTCACCCAGACTTTGAAGGTACCAGCGGTTTTGTTGCCTGTCAGGGTGAAGCCCGCGCCCGTGGGCGGAAGCTGGAAATAGCCGCCTCGTTCCGCCGAGGAGGGTGCATCGCAGGGAACTTCGGACAAAGAAGCGAACTTCTTCGAGCCGAATTTGTGTAATGGTTGGTTGTCGGTGCCGACTCGGCCGCTTTTAAGGTCCAGTCCTGTGCCGTGTTTGTAAGCCACCAGGTCCACTTTCAAACCCGAGCCATCCTTCACGACCGAGGCATCCGAAAACAGCACCCCATGGTCGGCCTTGAGTGTGGCCGTTCCCGTCAGGCGTTTGACAGGGGGAGGCGTGACTTTGGGTGGCGTGGCCGGCGGAGTCGTTTTTGTCGTGCCGCCTGTCGTGGTGGTTGTTGTGGTGGTGGATTTCTTCTTGGACGTTGTGGAGCCGCTCTTCTTGGTGATCGTGGTGCCGCCATTCCCCGTTGCCGAATAGGCTCCCCCACAGCCCCACATAGTCACCGAAATCGCAAGCACCAGTGCCGAAGTTCGGACCCAAGACATCTCGTACCCCCATTTGAAGATGGGAAACAGATACCACTGAGAACGCGCCAAGTCCATCGATTCGGCCCTTTTCAAGCGTGGTGGCGAGGCCTAACTTAGTCCGTCGTCCACGAACGTTGGGGGCGAAGTGGAGGAACTGATGATAAAGCTGAAGATCGATGGGA
>CAYTWV010000256.1:0-4648 GCA_964442235.1 uncultured Myxococcales bacterium
AGCGGGGAACGCTTGATTGTTGACGGCGCGGCGGGGGTGGCAGAGGATCACAACGTCCGTTGGTAATGAGGTAGGCCATGAAGCACAAGAAGAGTTGGGCCCTGAACGAGTATCGGAACCTCTTCACGCCGGAGGAAAAGAGAGTTCTGGAGCCCTTGACCTCACCTCGATTGGTGCAGGACTTCCTGGACGGAACCCAGTACAGCTCGGACCCGATGTATCGCAGCCCAAGAGCCGTTATGCGCGATCGAAAGGCCCATTGCGTCGATGGAGCCCTGTTTGCCGCAGCAGCGATGCGCTTTCATGGGTATGAGCCCCTGATTATGGAACTGGCGGCCGTACGAGACGATGACCATTTCCTGGCGGTCTATCACCGACAGGGCTTCATCGGATGTGTTGCCAAGAGCAACTTCGTGGGGCTTCGGTTCCGAGAACCCTTGCATAAGACTTACCGCGAACTGGCGTTGAGCTACTTCGAACCCTACTACAATCTGGAAGCCGAGAAGAGTCTGAGAGGGTATTCGAAGACCATCAATCTCCGGTCGCTGGACTGGACGAACTGGCCCGTCTCTGATGACCTGATCGAGTCCGAGGTGGTCGAGGCCGTGGCCAAGGCGCCCCATGTGACACTCCTTGCCCCGTGGCAGGAGGAGGGGCTGAGCATGGTGGACAAACGGTTCTATGATGCGGGCATGATGGGCGCCAATCACGAGGGTCTGTACGACCCGGCAAAACACAGATAGCACGGGAAGAGGTTGAGACGATGGGCCCCGCATCGGTGAAACGCTGGCTTCGAGGTATATGGCGCTTTTGCAGCGATACGCTCTATACGTATAGGCAGCTTGATTGTACTCGGCATTCCGCTGCTATATCGTATTATGCCATATTGTCGTTTATGCCATTTTTGATTTTGCTGCTTTCGATTGTCGGCTTCGTTCTGGCCGCCATGGGGGCCGAGGGGGACTCCAAACGGGAGTTCCTGAACGCACTGGTGGGGCCAGCTCATCACATTGCGCCGTTTCTGAGGCAAGAGCTGTTGGATCAGCTTGTGGCCATCGTAGAGGTGAGAACCGTTACGGGTCTGGTGGGGTTTGCGGCAGTTCTATTCAGCGCCAGCCTGGTTTTTGGGGCCTTGGAAACCAGCCTAGATTCGATCTTTTTGGTGCAGCGAAGTCGGCACTATGTGATTTCGAAGCTGCTCTTCATCGGGTTTATCGGGGCTCTGGTGTTGATGGTTCTGGCAGGCCATTACCTGGTGGTGGTGGTGAATTCCTGGCTGTCGGCCGTGGAGCAACCTCCTTTGGAAGAAGTGGTCTATTCGAACGGCGCAGTGGGAATGGTCATCTCGTTTGCGGGCACTGTGCTGGTATTTGTCTCGCTGGTGAAGTACTTCTGCCGCATGTCGGTCCCGCTAAAGAGCCTGCTGGCGGGTTCAGCCCTCTTCTGGATCCTTTTTGAGCTGTCTAAGCAGATATTCATCTGGTTCCTGGAGTACTTTGCTCAGTTCAATCTTGTATATGGCTCGCTGAGTACTTTGATGGTTGTAATCGTCTGGGTTTACTACACCTCATCCATATTCCTGTTGAGTGCGGTGGCCGTTCGCACGCTTCTGGATGGAGAGTATTTGGGCATTCACCTGAAGACTCAGTTCCACTACTATCCGATGGGATTGGGAGAGGAATTGGAAGGGGCCTCTACTGAACCGGGGGAGGCGTGTACAACGAACAAATCTCCGGAAACCCCTGAGGCAACCCGTCCTTGAACGGGGAAACCGTGTCGCCCCACTTGTGAGCAAACAGGAAGACCTGGTTCCAGGTCCCCGTGTCATAGGGGACCGAGTGGCCCAAATCGTGTATACACAGGGCAACGAAGTGTCCGTCCGCGTAGAGTTGGCCAGCGAATTCCAAAATCATATCGGCGAATTTGACCAGGCCACCGGCGAAGATGTCCTCGGGGCCGCCGTGAGCCAGCAGCACGGGGACTTTGGTTCCGGGAGTGGCGTACTTGATCAGTTTGCCCGTTCCGCCCGAGAAGATGCTTGCCGCAGCGAGGTACTCGCCACGATTAATGACCAGGTGTGTGGACCAGAGGGCCCCGGCACTAAACCCAGTGGTGTAGACGCGGGTGTTGTCGATGTCGGCTTGCTGCTCGATGCAGGCCAGCAGGTCGTCAAACATCATCATGTCCGAGTCCGGAGAGTAGGTCCCGAAGCCCCAAACGTAGGGCGTGGAGCAGCAGTCCTGGTTTTGTGGGGAACTGCAGCAGTCGTACGGGGCCACAACGACGGCTCCGTGGTCCTGGGCCATTTTGGAAGCCTGGAAGAAGGCGGCGATGTTGCCGGGGGAGTCCCCAAGGCCATGCCAGACGAAGACCAGCGGTGCGCCTTTGGGCTTGGCGGGGACCCACAGTTCGAATTTTCGTGTTCGGGTCCCGACTTTGATTTCGTTGGTTCCCGCGGTGAATACGGGGCACACGCCATTGGAGTACTTCTTGGGAGCGGGCGGTTGGGGTCCCGTTGCGACGTCCTCAATGGGTTTGGTCTCTTCGGTCTTCGAGTCGACCACAAGATCCTCAAGCGCTTGCTGGTCGGCGGCCGTATCGTGGACCGTCGATGTGTCCGGAACGATGCGAGAATCGGCTACAACATCCTGTTTCTGGACATCCTTCGGCTCCTGGGAGTTCGAGGTGCTGTCGCAGGCGGCCATTCCCAGTAAGGCCAGGCACACAACAAACGAGGCCACGGTTCGCTCTTTCATGGTTCCCCCCCTTCAAAATCGTCGAGGCGTAATGTTAGCAGGTTCAACGGGGAATGGCACACCAAACCTGTCGGGTCCAGGCTGCACCGCCGGCACGGGCGCATCGGTGAGTGGGCTAAGGAGCGGCGGTGCGAAGTTGCAGGAGGGTCACTTCAGAGGTGGTTCCAATGCGCAGGGGAGGCCCCCAGTAACCGGTGCCCGGGCTGACATAAAGTTGGGTCCGGCCCACCTGGAAGAAGCCCACCCTGTGTTTCTGTTGCAGGCGAACCAGCCAGGTCCAGGGCCAAAGCTGACCGCCATGGGTGTGCCCCGCCAGCAGCAGGTCTACGCCAGCCTGCTGCGCCCCATTGAGGGTCCTGGGGTCGTGCCCCATCATCACGATCGGGACATCCTTGGGGCAGCCTTGCACCGCTGCCGCAGGATCGGAGGTCTCGCCAGGAATCATGGATGCCGCTTGATAGTCGTTCACCCCCGCAATACAAAGGCTGGCGGCCCCTACCTGAAGTGTCACGTTTTGGTTCCGAAGCACCCGGATGCCCATTTTGCCCAAAAACTCGATCCACTCGGGTGCGCCCGAATAATACTCGTGATTGCCGGTGACAAAAAAGACTCCGAACCGGGCCTTGAGTGCGAGCAGCGGCTGGATTTGGGGTCCCAGCAGTGCCGGAGTACCGTCGACCAGGTCCCCGGTAATCAGCACAACGTCCGGATTTTGCTGGTTCGCCTGATCCACCACGTTTTGCAGCCATGCGCCATCCAGCGTGGGACCAATGTGCAGGTCCGAAAGCTGGACCAGCCGAAACCCCTCCAATTCGGGCTGCATCTTTGGCAGCACGACCTGATGACTTACCGTCCTGGGGCCTTTTGCCTGATGCAGGGCACCAAAAACAACCAGGACGGCGGTGACCAGAACCGAACAGGCAGCAATTCCTCTTCGCAACCACAAAGCGGCCCCATCGGTATCCAACCAAGCGGGCATCAAACCGCCTTTGGACGCGCCGAACCAGACCAACCGAATAAGGTCCCCCGCCAGCAACAGCACACAAATCAGAAAGAAGATGGCCATCCAGTAGTAAGGCCCAAGGGTCACCCACTTGGCCACCTGCGGCGAAAGGAAACGAGAGACCATCATCGTAATCGGCATAGAGATCAAAGCCACCCCCAGAAACGCCGTGGCGGCCCAGCGGAAATGGGGGGGCAGTCCCACATCTCGTACCAGTCGGAGGTACATGTAAAAATGCAGACCAACCAGAATTGAGGTTGATACTGCGAGAAAAAGCACCATTTGCAAGGTTCGAGACATGCATAACCCTTTATCACGTTGGCGCACCAGGCGCCGGCCGATCCCGCACAGACTGGGGGCATCCGGGGCCAACGTCAAGGGGCAACGCAGAGCATCCAAGGGTGGCTCTTGTAAGGGTAGGGGGGATCGCCTATAGTATGGCCGCTTTGCCGGGCAAGGGTTCCCGGACCAACCTGTCCTATGTGGAGGTAACGACTATGGCGAAGAAGACGGTGGCCGATTTGGATGTGAAGGGCAAACGAGTGCTGATGCGGGTCGACTTCAACGTGCCGCTCAAGGATGGGCGAATCACGGACGATCGGCGCATTACGGCAGCATTGCCTTCTATCGAGAAAGTGCTTCAGGGTGGCGGCCGTCTGATTCTCATGAGCCACCTGGGCCGGCCCGATGGTGCGTATGATCCCAGCGGCAGCCTGCAGCCTTGTGCAGAACGGCTGAGTCACCTGATTCATCGCCCCGTGCTGTTGGGACCCAAAGAGGTCATCGGAGCCGAGACCGAGAAATTGGCAGCGGGACTTCAGGATGGCCAGGTCATGCTGCTGGAGAATGTTCGTTTCCACGCTGGCGAAACGATGCCGGATAAAGCCAA
>CAYTWV010000256.1:4658-6684 GCA_964442235.1 uncultured Myxococcales bacterium
AGTTGACGGCCGAGCAGCAAGCCATCCACGACGAGCTGGTCGCCGGCATCGCAAAGCTGGGCGACATGTACGTGAACGACGCTTTTGGCACGTGTCATCGCAAACATGCGTCGATGTTTGGCGTGGCCAAGGCCATCCAGAAGCGCGGCGGTGCTGCCGTGGCGGGGTATCTGCTGGAAAAGGAAATCCGTTATCTTCATGAAGCCGTAGCCGAGCCGAAGCGCCCGTTCGTGGCAATTCTGGGCGGCGCCAAGGTGTCGGACAAGATCAAATTGATCGCCTCCCTGCTGGACAAGGTGGATCAAATCCTTATTGGCGGGGCCATGGCGTACACGCTGCTGAAGGCTCAGGGCATCCAAATCGGCAACAGCCTTGTCGAAGAAGACCAGGTCGGCGAAATGAAGGCGCTGCTTGAAAAGGCCGGCAACAAGATTCGGCTTCCCATGGATCATGTGGTGACCGAAGACTTCAAGACGGGCACGCCCACGCAGTTGATGGCCGTGAACATTCCCGACGGACTCATGGGCATGGACATTGGCGTCCAGACCACCAATCTTTTTGATGACGCCATTTTGGCAGCGGGAACCATCGTCTGGAATGGCCCCATGGGAGTTTTCGAGCGCCCCGAATACGCTCAAGGAACCCTTCGAATCGCTCAAGCCGTGGCCAAGGCGACCGAAAAGGGTGCCGTCTCGGTCATCGGTGGTGGAGATTCTGCGGCCGCCGTGGAGCAGATGGGCCTGGCTGACAAAATGACGCATGTGTCCACAGGCGGCGGCGCCTCGTTAACCTATCTGGAAGGCAAAACCATGCATCCCATCGAGATTCTGGACAACGTCTAATCTTTTGAACAACATCTGATTCGATTTCCAAGCAATTCACTTCCCTATTGACTCCCCCGTTCCCGGTGGTGCACTATGGCGATCCTGGGGGCAGCATGACTCGGAACACTGTCTACATGATTTTGGGGATTCTGGTGGGACTGACCATCGGCGTGGGTGGCTTCACCTTCTTTTTCGCCAGAGGCGCCTCGTATTTGACCGATAACCCCGAAGCGTGCGCCAACTGCCACGTGATGAAGACCCAATATGATGCGTGGCTGAAGTCCTCCCATCGTTCCGTGGCGGTTTGCAACGATTGTCACACTCCCGAGGGATTTGCTGGCAAGTATTTCACCAAAGCCCTTAATGGCTTCATGCACTCCTATGCCTTTACCTCGGGCAATTTCCCGGACGCAATCTTTATTACGCACAGGAACGAGGCCATTGCGGACCAGTCGTGCCGCAAGTGCCATGCCGATATCGTCGAGGCGATGGATGTGAAGTCTTCTGATGGCAAGGGGACTTCGTGCATCCGTTGTCACGGTGCCGTGGGGCACCAGACTCGTTAGTCAGGAGGATTCATGTCCGAGACCACCCAAAAGACCGAGCGGCCAGGGAGTGCTCCCAAGGCTTCGTTTTTTACTCGATTCAAGCTTCCCATCGTGGTTGGGGCCGTGTCGGCCTTGGCCGCCGCAGGGGTTTCCGCATTGCTGGTGAACATCCTGGAGCGGAAGTACGAAGCCCAGAACCCCTTCTATCGGGTGGTGGACCTGTCCGATGAAGTCCAGGATCCGGCCGAGTGGGGCAAAAATTTCCCGTCGCAATACGATTCGTATCTTCGCACCGTGGACCAGGTCAGGACCAAACACGGAGGCAGCGAGTCTGAACCGCGCGAACCCACGGACAAGGACCCGCGCAAACAGGTCGCCAAGACCAAGTTGAACTACGATCTTAAAGCCATGTGGGCAGGCTATGCCTTTGCCGTGGATTTCCGAGAAGAGCGCGGGCATGCCTTTATGCTCGAGGACCAGACCTTCACCGAGCGTCAAGGCTTCAAGCCTCAGCCGGGGGCCTGCCTGAATTGCCACGCCTCTATGGTGGTTCCGTATAAGATGGCCGGCGGTGGGGATTTGGTGGCCGGATTTAACGCCATCAACAAGATGCCTTACTTCGAAGCTCGGAAACTGGCGGCCCACCCCGTGGCG
>CAYTWV010000257.1:0-6671 GCA_964442235.1 uncultured Myxococcales bacterium
GATGTCGGCCGGGCAGATCTTCGGAATCTGGCCAAGCTTGTCTTTGACGCTCTCCTTGACCTTCATCAGGTCTACCTTCAGCCCCTCGACTTGTGCCGTGGTCAGAGGCAATTTCATTTGGCATTCATCGTCCTCGGCCAGCACCGGGGCAGACCAGACCAGCGACAGCACTAGACCGAATGCAAAAAGCACGCTACAGCGGTTCATGAACACCTCCGTTGGAATTTGGCCTTACCATGGGCTCTGGAACCCTTCGTTGTCAAGGCCTCCGTCCCTCGTTCGTGCCCTCCGTCCCTCGTCCATCTCTCCCGCGTCCTTGGGGGCCTCCGCCAAAACAACGCACCGGGGCGCGAATTCCTCTGACGGAAGACCCACGGAGTGTGCCAGACTGCGCCGCAGCGAGGTGGACCATGTTTCAGGCGAGGTCATTGTGCAGGTGTGGGTGGACTGCCGTGTGGGTTGGCGGCCTGTTCGCCGTGTTGGCCTCCGCCGCATGCGGTTCCAGGTCGGACGGTGGGCCCACTGACGCCACTTCTGACCATGGGGCTGGTGACGACGGAGCAAAAGTCGATGGGGTGCCGGACGCAGCCAGGCCCGACGTGACTGACACTGTCCCCTCCGACGGCTTATCCGATCATGCCTCCGTCCCCGATTCAGTCCCCGTCCCCGACTCGGCCCCCGAGGTTCTGCTGCCCCCGCTTCCCACGGGGCCGGCCGTTGCCGAGGACTTCGTCGCGATCTGCCCGCTGGACTCCGAGCCCAAACCCGAGCACTGGGATCGGATGCAGGGCTGGGGCGCCCGAATTGTCCGCCAGGGCTTCTTCTGGGAGTGGATCACCGCTGCCGACGGGAGCTTCGATTTCTCGTGGCCGGACAGGTACTTCGATGAGGCGGAAAAGCGGGGCATTGCGGTGTTGGTGGTGTTGGACTACGACAGTCCCACCATTCATGAACCGGGCGATCCAAGGCCCTCCGTCCCTGCCTCGGGCTTGGACAAGTGGCTGGAATACGTTACGGCAGTGGCTACCCGATACAAGGATCGGGCCTGGGGCTTTGAAGTGTGGAATGAGCCCAATCTGCCCAACTTCTGGAAGGGATCCAAGGAAGAGTTTGTGGAACTGGCAAGAGTGACGGTGGACAAGGTTCATGAAGTGGCCCCCGGGGTTCCCGTGTCGGTGGCCGGACTCTCCTTGCTTCCGGTCCCGTGGTTGGATTCCCTGCATGCTGCCGGTGTGGTTGCCGCAGCCGACGCCATTTCCTTCCACCCTTACTGGCTTGACGGGGACGGGGCCTTGGACATGGTCAGAGAGGCCAAAAAGTGGCTCAAGAAGAAGAACCTGGATAAACCGATCTGGATTACCGAGTATGGCTGGCCGTCTGGAGGAAACTATCCCACTGCCGCCACCCTAGAAGAACAGGCAGAGCGTGTGGTTCGGTTCCAGTCCGGGGCTGCTGCCTTGGAAGTTCGCCCGGCCTGGTGGGACTGCTCGCAAGACTGTAAAGACCCTGATTCCGTTGAAGACCCTACGGCGTCAGAGGGGCTGTTTGGTCTGGCGTACCCCACGGCCGGGGACAAGCCTGCGGCGTCGGCATACAGTGTCATGTCTCAGATTCTTCCCGGGGCAATCCTGGATGAACAACTGGCATCAGCGCTGCAGTTGGAATCGGCTACCCGGGTACTGGCGTTTTTGCGCCCCGATGGTACCGAAGCGCTAGTCTTGACCAACGAGAGCAAGAGCGACGTCGAACTGAAATGCCCTGCTTCGTTGACCGTGGCCTGGTCACATCCGCTAGATTCCGGAATTGCAGTGGATGGCCTGGTCACGTTGGGTGCGGGACGAAGCGTGGTGCTTGTGGGAAGCCGTGAAGCCGCCAGCAAGCTGAGATAACGCCGGTCCCCTCCGTCCCCCATCCGAGCCTCCGTCCCTCGTCCGGGCCCCGCCGTTCATCCTTCATCCTTCTTCCATCCTCCAGCCTCCGACCCTCGTTCATCCTTCATCCTTCTTCCATCCTCCATCCTCCCGTCCCTCACTCATGCCCCTTGTGACTTCAGGGTCGCTGGCGTAGGCTCAAGTCGACCAACGGATACGGACTCGCCAAAAAGGCTCTTGTTGCCGCACTTGGCCGGAAACGGGCGCACGGGTCCGTAAATACCCCTTTGGAGGGACTGCTATGGCAAAAAGAATGGTGGCCGGATTCGTGTTCGTGATGCTGACGTGGTTCGCCCTGGACTCTGCGGCCTGGGCAGAAGAGCTCAAGGTGGACGACAAGATCGAAACGACACAAAAGGTCTGCTCGACCGTGGTTAACGACGACGACCAGCCTTGTTACGCCGGGGGAAAATACCTGGGCAACTGCTCCAAAGAGAACCCCTACTATCATGTTTTTAGCGGGGTCTGTTACGCCACTCTCGAAGAATGCAAAAAGGCCGATGGAGATTTGTCCGATGTGGGCGGCTCCGGTGGGTGTGTGCGCTGCGGAAAATAGCGTCGCCGACTTGGCCCAATTGGAGGTTCCACATGCCGACTGCCCCTTGGGCCTTGGCCCTGTTTGTGCCTCTGCTGCTGCTCTCGGATCCTTCCCAGGCGCAGGAAGGGCGCCCACGCTCCCTGCCACAACAGGAAACGCCAAAACAGACGCCGCAGGGTTCTGACGTGAACCCGGCATCGGCTTTTAAGTTAATGCTGTCCGGAAACTACCAAAGAACGGTGGTTAAATGTACCCATGTCTCAGGGAATGACATGATTTATCGAGGGCCTTTCGGGCCATACAATACCTTGAGTGAGTTTGTCGGTACAACAGAGGAAATGAAGGTCAAGAACATAGCATACATAATGGATAAGAAGTACGGAGGTCTGTATCATCCGGAGCTTCGTCCCATGACCATTGAGTGGGCGCCGGTTACGGTTGCCGGTTCCAAATACGAATACACATATATTTACTATTGCGACATATCAACCGGCCACGTCGGCGAATATGTGGTGCACGTCAAGGGCGAAGTGGTGTCGGTGGACCCGCCTCAGGTCAAAGAGACCATCAAGACGGCCTGCGTCCGGGGAATCCGCATCCCTGGCGAGAGCGATCCCTTTGAACCCCGGGAGGGGGTCGTGGAGTGTCTCTTCAACTTAAAGGCGAATTGAGCTTGCACTTCGGCCCTGTACTCTGCAAAAAGGCAAGGCGTGTGCGGGGATGCATGAGGTGATCCTATGAAACGTCTGGTCGGTTCGAATTTCTGCATCGGAATGGTGCTGGCAATGGTGTTCGGGGCGTGCGGAACCTCGAAAGAGACAGAGACCCCGCCATCGGCTGCGGCCAAGGCCCAAGGGGCTTCCGAGTCCAAAGACAAGTCCGCTTCGCCCGACATTGTGCCGGCCGTGGCCGACGTGCAACCCCAAAAGCCTGCCGATGCGACACCCAAGACCGACACACAGCCTGCCAAGCTCGCCGATGCCGGAAAACCTGCCGCACCTCAAGCCAAGCCCAACGAACCCGCACCAGGAACCCCGGCGGAACCTGCCTCAAAACCCATCGAAGTGCCTGCCCAGGGCGCACCTGCCAAAGAGTTCACCAAGGCTGATTTGGCCGGTGACTGGTTGGGCGTTCTGGACGCCAGCCGTATGAAGCTGCGGATTGCCCTGCATGTACGTACCCAGCCCGATGGCACCTTGAAGGCCACTCTGGATAGCCTGGACCAAGGCGCAAACGGCATGCCTGTGGATTCCATCACCCTTGAGAATGGCGAGTTTCGGATCGAGTCAAAGCTGGTTCATTCGGCCTTCTCGGGCAACGTGGTGGGGCGAGATACGTTGGAGGGTTTCTGGGAGCAGGGCGGGGCCAAACTGCCATTCAAGATGACGCGCACGGCCGAGATTCCTGCACTTTCCCGTCCTCAGGATCCCAAGGGGCCACTTCCGTACAAAGAAGAGGAGGTCGTCATCGCAGGTAAGACCGCCGACGTCAGTCTTGCCGGTACGCTCACCCTGCCCAAGGTCGAGGGGAAGGCTCCTGCCGTCCTGCTGATCACGGGTTCAGGCCTTCAGGACCGCAATGAGACGCTTCTGGGGCATCGTCCCTTCCTGGTTCTGGCCGACCATCTGACTCGAGCTGGGATTGTGGTTCTGCGCGTGGACGACCGTGGGTTTGGGGCCAGTAAAGGCGACGCATCTGAGGCTACCACCGCCGATTTTGCCGACGACGCCGAAGCCGAGTTCCGCTTTTTGAGGCAGCGTCCCGAGGTGGATCCAGCCAAAGTAGGGGTGCTGGGGCACAGTGAAGGGGCCATCATCGCGGGCATGCTGGCAGCACGACTGCCCGAGGTCGCGTTCATGGTGCTGTTGGCCGGGCCGGGAGTGAATGGCGAACAGATTGTGGTAAAGCAGGTGGAATTGAATGCCAAAGCCGAAGGGTTGCCCGAAGCCGAGGTGAAACGGCTGGTAGGTGTGCAGAAGGAGGTCTTTTTCCGGATGCGAGAGTCGCCCGATGCGGGGCTTCGAAAGGATCTGCACGACCTGATGATGGACCAGGCGGTCCCCGCCGCCGTGAAAGAGGCCAAGACCCCCGAGGCCAAAGAGGCCCTCAGGGTGGTGGAGCAGCAGTTAGAAGCTCAGATTTCGGGGTTGATGAGCCCTTGGTTCCGCTTCTTCATGCGGTACGACCCCGCTTCGGATTTGCGCAAAGTGAAATGCCCGGTCCTGGCTTTGGTTGGAGAGAAGGACACTCAGGTCGATGCCGACATGAATTTGAAGGCCATCCAAGAGGCCTTGGCCGAATCCGGGAACACCCAAGTCACGGCAAAAAAACTGCCCGGGCTGAATCACCTGTTCCAAACGGCCAAAACGGGCGGTGTCGGCGAGTATGCAACCATTGAAGAGACGTTCCAGCCCGATGCGTTGAATGTGGTATCCGCGTGGATCCTATCGAAAGTCTCCCCGGGGCCGTGACAGGGTAGGGCAGGGCACCTTTCCTTGACCCCGTTGGGGGTGGGGTGTTATGGTCCCGCCACCAACCCGTGGGGGCCTTGACATGACGTTCACCGACGATCCTACCTTGAACAAATCAAACAACGATTCGAGCACGCTAGGGGATGACCAGCCCAAGACGCGTAAGCCTAGAGCCAAGAAAGAAACCGCCGACGCACCTGCGGTCAAAGAGACCAAAAAGAAGGCTGCGACAGCCGCTCCGGCCGAAACTGCAGAGAAGCCCGCTGCCAAGCCCAGAGCCAAGAAGGCCGCTTCGGCAGAAACCCAAGAGCCGGCAGAGGCACCCAAGCGCGCCCCTCGCAAGGCCAAGACGGAATCCCAGGATGCCCCCGTAGCCCAGGCTGCTGCCCCGGCCCCGGCCCCGGCTGAATCCCGAGGCGATTCGGGGGACCGCCCTCAAGTCGACCGCTCGGGAAGCGACGAACGCCCGGCGTTTGTGCGTCATGACCCTCCCAGGGACGACCGCCCTCGTGGCGACCGACCCCGCTTTGACCGCCCCCGTTGCGACCGCCCCAGATTCGACCGAGGAAGCCGCCCGGCGTTCAACCGTGACGACCGACCCCGAGGGGACCGTCCGGCGTTCAATCGTGACGATAGACCCCGTGACGACCGACCCCGAGAAGAGGGTGACCGGCCGGTGTTCATCCGCCACGACCCGCCCAGGGAAGACCGCCCTCGCGATGACCGCCCTCGCTTTGACAGGGGAAGTCGGCCCGCGTTTAACCGCGATGACCGGCCTCGTGACGACCGTCCCCGCGATGACCGTCCCCGTTTTGACCGTGGCGACCGCCCGGCGTTCAACCGTGACGACCGTCCCAGAGACGACCGTCCCGCATTCAACCGGGATGAACGCCCTGCGTTTAACCGAGATGACCGTCCTCGTGACGACCGTCCCGCATTCAACCGGGATGACCGCTCTCGTGAGGATCGCCCCGCATTCAACCGAGATGACCGCCCTCGCGAGGATCGCCCCGCATTCAACCGGGATGAGCGCCCTGCGTTTAACCGCGATGACCGTCCCCGAGAGGACCGTCCGGCGTTCAACCGAGATGACCGTCCCCGTGACGACCGCCCGCGATTTGATAAACCGGCCTTTAACCGTGACGAGCGTCCCCGAGACGACAGACCGCGTCAGGACCGCCCCTCCTTCGACCGAGGCGACCGTCCGGCGTTCAACCGTGATGACCGTCCCCGTGAAGAGCGTCCGGCGTTCAACCGTGATGACCGTCCCCGTGAAGAGCGTCCGGCGTTCAACCGTGATGACCGGCCCCGAGGCGACCGTCCGGCGTTTAACCGTGATGATCGTCCCCGAGGCGACCGTCCCCGGTTCCAGAAAGACGAGCGACCTGGCATGGCTCCTGCTGCCGGTCCTGCCCGTCCCAAGCCGGCTCGACCCGTGTGGAACCAGCCTGGTGTGTTTGTGAGTGATGCGGCCAAGCAGCAAACCGATGCGGCCAAGAAACAAGCCGAGTTGGAAGAGCGTCCCGAAGCCGGCGTGATGACTAAGGCCGCTGAAGCCTACAAGGCCTTGATGGGCCTGGTTTTGGAGGTTGGTTCGGAATACGGGCTGACCCGTTCCGAAGATTTCCAGGTGGAAGAGTTCATGGTGCCTGCCCGGCTGCAAATGCGCACGACGGCAGCGAACGAGGATCAGCTTTCGGGTGCAGACGCCCTGGTCAGGGATTTGCGAAG
>CAYTWV010000258.1:0-6644 GCA_964442235.1 uncultured Myxococcales bacterium
CAGCGGCAGTCCGGAGTTACTGGTGGCGCTGCACTTTGACGTGGTTCCTCCGGGGAAGTTGGAGGAGTGGGGTGGGCGCAAGCCATTCGAGGTGAGCGAGGAGAACGGACGTCTGATTGGGCGTGGGGTGATGGACAACAAGGGGCCGTTGGCGGCGGTGATGGCGGCGTTATGGGTGATGAAGGAGTGTGGTCTGGAGCCGAAGGGGACGTTGCGGCTGGCCGGGATTGCGTCGGAGGAGTATCACGCGGCGGGGGAGAAGGACCCGGGAGTTGGGTATTTGCTGGAGCAGGGGCTGTTGAAGCCGGACATGGCGTTGATTCCGGACGTGGGCGAAAACATGGCGATCATCGATATCGCTGAGAAGGGGCGAGTGAGCTTCTTGATGGAGGTAGAGGGGAAGGATGGGCATGCATCGATTCCTCATCGGCTGAATGCCAATGCGTTGATGGGGGAAGTCATCCATGCGCTGAACCGGTTTGAGTTCAAGCTGCCATCACACGAGTTGCTGGGTGAGCCGACGATGAGCATCGGCATTGTGCGTGGGGGTGAAGCTGCCAACACGATTCCGAAGGTTTGCACGGCGTGGGTGGATGTGCGGTACATTCCGGGGCAGAGTTCCGAGGGGATTCGAGAGCAGCTTCTGGCGGTGGCGGAGGGGGCGTTGAAGGAGTGGGGTGCTGGGGGGAAAGTGCGGATTCGGGCGGAGAGTGATGCCCCACCGCACGCGATGGATGGCGGCCATCCGCTGGTGGGAGCCGTGCTTCGGGCTTCCGAGGGAGTGTTGGCTGAGCAGCCCAAGGTCATTGGAATCGGGGGCGGGACCTTTGCCAAACGATTCAATCTGGCGGGCATCCCGTCGGTGGGGTTTGGCCCGGGTGACGAGGATCAGTTCCATGTGGCGGGCGAGAGTGTATCGGTAGAGGAGCTGGTTCAGTTTGCGCGTGTTGCGGGTCGGCTATTCTGCGACGTGCTGTTTTAGATAGAAACCTCGCTGGCAGCAAGTTTCTGCCGGGATGGCAGCAAGATTGACGGGTTCGGGAGTGCAGTATAGGATGGCGCGGTTGCAGTGTGGACTCCGACCGGGCCAGGTATTGTGAGGTCCGACACAAGGGAGCGACGAATGGATCAGAAGCGCGGCGGCGGCCCAGGAAACGATCCGAGACAGGCACCAGCGGATCCATCGAAGGTGAAGCGGGATATGCCGCGGGCCAAGGCTCAGGGAGCGGGTCTGGGCGAGTTGTTGTTGCGTGAGAGCGTGGTTTCTCTGGCGCAGTTGGACGAGGCCAGGTCAGATATCGAGCGTTACGGCGGTCGGCTTGGGAGCACCCTGGCGAAGCTGGGGTATGTTTCGGAGCAGTCGCTGGTGGACTTTTTGTCGAAGCAGTACGGTGTCCCGGCGGTGCAGTTGGAGGACATTGCGGTTGCGCAGGACGTGATTGACAAGGTGCCTCGGGAAGTGGCGTTGCGTCATGGGATCTTGCCTATCGAGCAGCACGGCACGTCGTTGTTGGTGGCGGTGAGCGACCCGGCCAATATCTATGCGATGGACGACATCAAATTCCTCACGGGCTACAACGTCGAGGTGGTGGTGGCCTCGGAGTCGTCGATCCAGAATGCGCTGGACGAGTACTACCAAGAGCCCGTCACAAACAAGGCCGACGACATCTTCGAGGGCATGGCTGAAGAGGATATCAGCCTGCTGAAACACGAAGACGGGATTGACATCGAGGAGTTGGAGCGTGAGTCCAAAGAGGACGCCATCATCCGACTGTGTAACCTGGTGTTGGTGGATGCCATCCGGCGCAAGGCGTCGGACATTCACATCGAGCCCTACGAGAAGGAATTTCGAATTCGGCTAAGAATTGACGGGGTTTTGCAAGAGGTGATGAAGCCTCCTCTGCGTCTGAAGAACGCCATTGTGTCTCGTATCAAGATTATGGCGGAGTTGGACATTGCAGAGCGTCGTCTGCCTCAGGACGGACGTATCAAGCTGGTTTTGGGCAAGAAGAAGGAAGTGGACTTCCGAGTTTCGGTGCTGCCTACGCTGTTTGGCGAGAAGGTGGTTCTGCGAATTTTGGACAAGTCCAATCTTCAGTTGGACATGACGATGCTGGGCTTCGAGGAGAAGCAGCTTAAGGAGTTCAAACACGCCATCAACCAGCCGTGGGGCATGGTGTTGGTGACGGGTCCGACGGGGTCGGGTAAAACGACGACGCTCTATTCGGCTCTGATGGAGTTGAACAAGGTGTCGGAGAACATTTCCACGGCGGAAGACCCGGTGGAATTCAACATGGCGGGCATCAATCAGGTGCACATCAGTGATGCCATAGGGTTGAACTTTGCTGCGGCGCTGCGGTCGTTCCTGCGGCAGGATCCTGACATCATCATGGTGGGCGAGATTCGAGACTTTGAAACGGCAGAAATTGCGGTCAAGGCGGCCTTGACGGGCCACTTGGTGCTTTCGACGCTGCACACGAATGATGCACCCTCGACGGTCAACCGACTTCTGAACATGGGTATTGAGCCCTTCCTGGTGACCTCTTCGGTGAACCTGATTGCCGCTCAGCGACTGGGTCGAAAGGTGTGCAAGGATTGCGGAGAGCCGTTTGAGTATCCCAAGGCGGCGTTGCTGGAAGCGCAGGTTGCCGAGGAGGCCATTGCGTCGGCCACGACGAAGAAGGGCAAGGGGTGCAAGACGTGCAACAACACGGGGTATAAGGGCCGTGTTGCTTTGTACGAGATTATGACCATGACGGATGCCCTGAAAGAGTGTGTGTTGCAGGGGTATTCGGCCATGGAATTGAAGCGAGAAGCGGTTCGTGGCGGCATGAGAACGTTGCGTATGTCGGCCATTTCCAAGTTGTTGGCGGGCCAGATGTCGGTGGAAGAGATGATGCGAGTGACCAGAGGCGACTAAGGTTGTTGGGGGCTGGCGCTCCAAGAGAGTGGATGTGATCCAGGAGGGACGATGGAGGAGCGGCGCACCACGACAGTGGATATCCACCGGCTGTTACAAGCCGTGGTGGAGAAAGGGGCAAGTGACCTTCATATCAGTGTAAATGCTCCGCCGGCCATGCGAATCGACGGGAAGCTGTTCAAGCTGAAGATGCCACCCTTGACGCCGGCGGAGACGCAGGAGATTGCGTATTCGCTGATGACCGAGAAGCAGCGGAAGATTTTCGAGACCCAAAGCGAAATCGACATGTCGTTCAAGTGGAAGGACAAGGCACGGTTTCGGGCGAATTTCTTTCGGCAGAAGGGTTCGGTATCGGGCGTCCTGCGAATGATCCCGGTGGTGATTAAGCGATTGGAGAGTCTGGGGCTACCGGATGTAGTACGCCAAGTGATCGACAAGCCGTCGGGGCTGGTTCTAGTGACTGGGGCGACGGGCAGCGGGAAGTCGACGACTTTGGCAGCGGTGGTCAATGAGATCAATATGTATCACCAGGGGCATATTCTGACCATCGAGGACCCAATCGAGTTTCTGCATGAGCATCAGCGGTGCATCGTAAACCAGCGGGAAGTTGGAGGAGACACGGATTCGTTTTCGGCGGCGCTGAAGTATGCGTTGCGACAGGATCCGGATTTTGTGTTGATTGGTGAAATTCGAGACAAGGACACGATGGAGACGGCTCTGCGGATTGCGGAGACGGGGCATTTGACGCTGGCGACGCTGCACACGAATACGGCGGTGCAGACGTTGCATCGAGTGATGGACTTTTTCCCTGCGACTCAGCAGGAAATGGTTCGAACGCAGCTTTCGTTCACGTTGCAGTGCATCGTGAGTCAGGCGCTGCTGCCCAAGGCGGATGGGAACGGGCGAGTTCTGGCGTGTGAGTTGTTGATGCCGAATCAGGCTATCCGGCATTTGATTCGGGACGACAAGACGCACCAGATCTATTCGCAGATGCAGGTGGGCCAGAAGGATTCTGGGATGTTGACCATGAACCAATGTCTGCTGAAGTTGCTGGAGAAGAAAGTGATCACGCGAGAGACGGCGTGGTCGGCAAGCTCCGATCAGCAGGAGCTTGCGAAGATGTTGCAGGCAGCGGGATTGTAGGATTGGGGGATTGAGGGCGGCGGGCGAGGGGGAGCGAAACCAGGGTTGAGGAGGTGCACGAGATGGCTCTATTTGAGTGGGAGGGAACAAACGAGCGCGGGGAACTGCGCACCGGGGAGATGGAGGCGGCGACCAAAGCTGCGGTAGAGGCCAAACTTAATGCGGACCGCATTGCGATCATCCGAGTCAAGAAGAAGTCCGCCTCGCTAAACATCGCCATTCCCGGCATGGACGGGGTTCCCACAAAGAGCTTGGTGGTGTTCACCCGTCAGATGGCGACCATGATTGATGCAGGCCTGCCTTTGGTGCAGTGTCTGGAGATTCTGGCGATGCAGGAGCCTCACCCCGGGTTTAAGAAGGTTTTGGGGAAGGTGAAGCAGAGTGTGGAGTCGGGGAACACGTTTGCGGATGCGCTGAAGGCCCACCCGAAGGTTTTCGATAACCTTTTCATCAACCTTGTTGCTGCCGGAGAGATGGGCGGTATTCTCGATACGATTTTGAACAGACTAGCGGACTATACTGAAAAATCCATGAAGTTGACTGCTAAAATTAAGTCAACCATGCGATATCCTATTACGGTTTTGATTATCTCCTTGTTGATTACTGCGGGTCTGATGTGGAAGGTGGTGCCGACGTTTGCCTCGATGTTTAAGAGCATGGGTGACAAGCCGCTGCCTGCCCCAACCCAATTCATGGTGAATGTTTCGAATAACTTCATTGGTGCGGCTCCTTATATCATCGCTGGAATCGTCGCTTTTGTGATTGGATATAAGTATGTAAGATCCACAAAGCAGGGCAAGTATTGGACCGATTGGTTTTATACTAAGTTGCCAGCTTTCGGAAACTTGATTGTGAAGACGGCAATTTCACGATTCACGCGCACCATGGGTACGTTGCTGGGTTCCGGTGTGCCGATTCTGGACGCCATGGAAATCGTAGCGAAGACGGCGGGCAACTCGGTCATCGAGCGAGGCGTCATGTACGTTCGCGACAGGGTGTCGGAGGGCCGGACCATTGCGGCCCCGTTGATGGAGTTGCAGTTGTTCCCCAAGATGGTGATTCAGATGATCGCCGTGGGTGAGTCGACGGGTGCTCTGGACGTGATGTTGACCAAGATTGCGGACTTTTACGACGACGAAGTGGATGACGCCATTTCCGGTATTTCGGCCCTGATGGAGCCGCTCATCATGGTTGTGCTGGGTGGACTGATCGGTTCGGTCATGATCTCCATGTACGCCCCGATTTTCACCATGGCAGACAATGTGGGGGGGGGGAAGTAGGGCAGCGTGAGGGAAAACGCAAGCTTACGGGACAAACTGGGGCTGCTGACGTTCTTCCGAGTGGGAGCGGCGGTTGTTCTGCTGATTGTCGTGTTTGTGTTGGAGGCTCGGGGCGATATCAGTTTTGACTCGGCGGTTCCCCGAGAGATGGTCTATACGGCCATTTCGGCTCTTCTAGCGTTCTGTGTGTTATCATTCATTATTCTTGAGAAAAATCAGAAAGAATCCAGGCTGGCCTGGCTTGGGTATACTCAGTTTAGTGCAGACGCGTTATTCAGTACGTGTATGGTAATTGCTACTGGTGGATACAGCAGCGGCTTCACGTTTTTGTACTCTCTTTCGGTTATCAATGCGGCGCTCATCCTGTACCGGCGAGGGGCGTTCTTTTCGGCGCTGGTGCACGGGCTGTGCCTGGTTCTGGTGGGGTTGGGACAGGGAGGGATGCTGGGCGAAGAGGTCCGTATCTGGCTAATGGAGGCGAATTGGTTGGGTGGGATGCGTGAAGGGCGAGCGAACATGGGGGATATCGTCTCGGCCTTGGCGCTGAACAGTGTGGCGCTGGTGTCGGTGGCGTGGCTTTCGTCGTTCCTGGCCGAGCAGATGCGTGAGGCCGATGCGAGGGCGTTTGAGCACCGGCGCAGCCTGATTCAACTGACCAAACTGCACGAGAACCTGGTCGCCAGCCTGGAAGCGGCGCTCTTGACGCTGAACAGCACGTTGGAGGTGGCATACGCCAATCCTGCTGCCTTTCGAATGTTGGGGTTGACGAAAGAAGAGTTGGTGGGTCGCAAGGTAGAGGAGTTCCTGCCCGAGCTTCATCGGGCGTTGAACGAGGGAAGTCTGCCATCGGACCAGCATTTGGAAATTCGATATGTGCGAGGGGGGCGGGTCAGCTACCTGCGCTGGTCGGTGTCGTTGTTCCGTGACGAGGAAGGGCGTCGATTGGGTCACACGTTGATTGCCTTTGATATTTCCCGAATGCGGGAGATGGAGGAGGCGGTAGAGCGGTCCAAGCGGTTGGCTGCGTTGGGGCGTCTGGCGGCGAGTATTGCCCACGAGATTCGGAATCCGTTGGCGAGTCTTAGTGGGTCCATACAGTTGCTGGCGTCCAGCATCCAAGTAGAAGGGGCGGACCGTCGGCTGATGGATATTGTGGTGCGGGAAGCGGACCACCTGAATCGTTGGATTACGGAGTTTCTGGACTATGCCCGGCCGACCCCGATGATGATGCAGTGGGTGGATTTGCGGGAGGTTGTGGAGGAGGTTGTGGAGGAGGTCCCCGGGAGCGACTGGGAGCCGGG
>CAYTWV010000259.1:0-6618 GCA_964442235.1 uncultured Myxococcales bacterium
TGACCCCGGAGTCCGGCCGGCGATGAGTATAGGGCAATCGATAGAGCCACTCGAGGTGAGTTGAATTGAGCTGCCTGCGAGTCCACTGGATGGCATGCCTGGCCGCATCATAATAAAACTCGGTGGACATGGCCCCGATTACCGCCGCATCGTGATTGCCCAGCAGGGTCACGGAAGCCGAGTTGCGAATCAGTTCACAACACTCGTTGGGGTTGGGCCCGTAGCCCACCACATCCCCAAGACAGACGATATCTTCGACCTTCTGGGACTCGAGCCAGCGCAGGGCATTCTCCAGCGCTTCCAGGTTGGAATGGACATCGGAGATGATACCGACCCGCTTCATCAATGCGCCCTCCGGTTTGGGAGAGTCTAGCGGAGGCCGCTGGTTTGGAAAAGACAAAAGTTCGGCCGACCCGGACGGGGACGGGCAGATCCGAACGGGGATAGAACTCGACGGGGACTTGCCGAGCGCCGGGCGTGCGGCCCACCGGCAGGTGCCCCATTTTTTGGCGAGTGGGGGAGGGGGTGCTATAACAGAGGCAGACCGAGGTGTGGACTATGAACAGTCTGTTTCTGTCCATTCTGTTTCTGATGATGCAGCCCGTTGCCGATCCAACCTACTTCTCGTACAACAGCCCGAGTTGTGTGGTCCGGAATATGGCCAGGGGAAACTTCCTTCCGATCATAGTCCAGACGACCGAACCCTCGTGCCCGTGGACCGCGGAAGAGGCGTCGGTAGTGGAGACGGGGCGATATGCCACCCACTATTCGTTCTGGAACGAAGACCGGACAAACAACCTGGAGCTTTCTGCATCGAAGCTGGACGGCGTGATGCTGCTTCCCGGCCAGGAACTGAGCTTCAACAGCATCGTGGGCGAGCGGACCCAGGAGCGTGGCTTCAAGAAAGCCAACGTCATCGTGGGTGCCAAGGGCTACGAATTGGGTCTGGGCGGTGGCATTTGCCAAACCGCCAGCACCGTGCATGCGGCTTCGGTATTCGCCGGATTGGACGTGCTGGAGCGCTTTCCCCATCGTTTCCGGGTGAAGTACATCCCCGCCGGCCTGGATGCCACCGTCAACTATGGCAAGAAGGACCTTCGGGTAGCGAACAACACCCCCTTCCCCGTGGTCTTCCATCTGGGGTTTGTGAACCGCGGTGACTTGATTGTGCGGGTGATGTCGCCGGCCAAGGTCTTCACCGTCCGATACAAGTACGAAGTTCTGGAAGAGGTCCTGTCCGACTCGGTCCGGTTTGAGATCGCCGGCAAGGTCAAGGACAAAGTCCACTATTATGGCAGGCCCGGATACAAGATCGAGCGGGTGGTCTATCGGCGTAACCCCTGGACCGGTGAGAAGCAGCGAGTGGGCTTCCCTGATGACGCCTATCAGCCCAGCCCGTGGGTGCTGCGAGTGGCCGAATTGCCCGGGGGGCGCGTCTCCCATACCGGTCTTAGCAAAGCCGAGATCAACGCCTTCTTGCAGGGCACCCGCTACAACGTGGACATGGCTCGATTCCCCGACTTACGTCCGAACTTGAAAGACTGGGTCTCGCCGCCGAATCTGCGTACCGGCGACCTGGAGAAGTTGGTGCGGTTCAAGCAGGCGGTTTCAGGTGGGACCTTCCGACCCGAGGATCCCGATGTTGCGTATTCCGCTTTTGGATTCTATCTCTGGATGTAATCCACCGAACAATATGGGTGCTGGAATGAAGACGGTACTGTTTGACCTGGACGGGACCCTGCTGGACACCATCGCTGGCTTGCAGATTGCGTTGAACGAGGTTCTTGGCCTGCGAGGCCTGCCGCTGCACACACCCCAGGCGATGCGGCAAATGGTGGGTGAAGGCATCGAGGTTCTCATTGACCGGGCCCTGCCAGAATCCCAGCGGAACGACGCGACGATCAACCAGATCGTCCTGGAGATGAAGGTCGCGTACGACCGCGTTTGGGAACAGGGGACCCAGCCGTACCCTGGCATTCCCCAGATGCTGGCGCAGATTCAGCACGCCGGTGTTCCGTGCAGCGTGTTGTCCAACAAGCCCGACGAGTTCACTCGAGTCATGGTGCAGCACTACTTTAATGACATTCCGTTTGTACACGTCCGTGGATCGCTTCCTGGCGTCCCCAAAAAGCCCGAGCCTGACGTGGCCCTGCAAATCGCAGCGATGATGGGCGGCACCCCGGAACAGTCGATCTTTGTGGGAGATACCTGGGTGGATATTCAGACCGGAGTTCGTGCGGGCATGAAAACAGCGGGGGTTCTGTGGGGCTTCCGGGACGAAGCCGAATTGAAAAAGGCCGGTGCCACGGTGATCGTGTCGAATCCCCAAGAACTGGCTCGATATATCCTGGGGTAGTGCGGCGCCTCGGAAGGCCATGATGTATGGCCCAAACTCAGCAGATGCACTTTCCCCGCTTGAACGTCTGGGACACGGGGTTGGCTCCGAAGTCGTACAGAATCTCTTCCCACCGATGGGGTTTTAGAATCAGAAAATCGGCCTGGCGGCCCGGGGAAAGGATGCCGACCCGGCTCTCGGATGCCAGTGCCTTGGCGGCCGTAGCGGTCATGGCATGCAGGGCCTGCGCAGGAGAGATGTGATAATAGGCGCATCCCAGCGTGCCCATCATCCATAACTGCATCGTGTGACTGCTGCCTGGATTGTAGTCCGTCGAGAGCGCCACAGGCACCCCGTACTTCTTCAACAGATGAGCCGGGGCAAAATGGGTCTTGCCCAAAAAGGCCGTGGCGCCAGGAAGCAGCACCGCCACGGTGCCCGCCGCCGCCAAAGCCATGGCATCTTGCTCTTTGATGAACTCCAGGTGATCCGCACTGACACACTGGAACTCTGCAGCCAGGCTTGTGGCGCCAGAGTGGGTCAGTTGCTCGGAGTGGATTTTCAGCGCCAGCCCCGCATTCCGGGCCGCCTGGAAAAGGTGCCTGGTTTCGTCCAGCGTGAAGGCCGTCGCTTCGCAAAATACGTCAAAGAACTGGGCCAACTTCTGGGCTTGCACCACGGGCAGCAATTCGTTGCAAATCAAGTCAACATAGCCAGCACGGTTCGCCTTGAATTCGGGCGGAACGGTATGGGCCGCAAGAAGGGTGCTGACGACTTCCAGCGGTGACGTTTCGGCCAGCTTTTGGGCCGCCCGCAACAGCAGAAGTTCGGAATCCAGCGAAAGGCCATATCCGGACTTGGTTTCCAGGGTCGTCACGCCATAACGGGCAAACTGGGCCAGGCGCAACGTGCCTGAAGCCACTAACTGGTCGAACGAAGCCTGGCGGGTCGCTTGCATCGTGTGCAGGATCCCTCCGCCGGCATGAGCGATTTCTTCGTACGAGGCGCCCCGACAGCGCAGCTCGAACTCGTGGGCGCGGTTGCCGGCAAACAGCAGGTGTGTGTGGCACTCGACAAGGCCCGGCATCACGATCTGGCCTTGGGCATCCACCTGTTCCACATCGAAGGACCACGAGGCCGGCAGTTGGGATTCGGGGCCCACCCAGGCCACGTTTCCATTGGCAACGGCCATCGCCGCTTGCTGAATCAGCCCCAACGGGGCCTCCCCGTCGGACCACTGGTCGCCGGTCATCGTCAGCAGTTGGCCTATGTTTCGGACGACAAGTCGGTCGTTCATGTCAGCCCTCGGTTGATTGGCAAGAGCCCGTTATTGCGCAAAACGCATGCCAATAGAGAACGCAATTCCGGGGTACCAGTCCCCCGACGGGTTGGCGGCATAGGGCCACATCGAGAAGAACACGGGGTCATAAAACCGCCAGGTCACCGAGGGCCCAATGGTGTGCCAGGGATCGGCAGACCCCTCCGCAGGAATCTTGTACGTGTATCGCCACATGGCCCCAAGCGACAGGGTGTCGGTGACGCTGTACTCGGCAATAATCGTCTCGATCCAGGTGTCGGGGGCATCACCAAGTTTGTGGCCGTTGGTCTTGTGATCCCGATTGTCCAGCCCAAACCGTGCCTGGAAGATGTTGAAGACGGTCAATCCTGCGAAGGAGGCTACCGCATTCCACTCTGCCGACAACGAGATGGGTTCCAGGTGGTAGTTGGTGGACATCACCGCCCCGGCCGTCAGCCACGTCGAGAGCCGCAACAGGCCATCGCTGTAGGTGATAGGAGGCGTGCCCGGCATGACGGTTAACGTGTCCACACCTTCGTCTTTGTTCGTTCGCAACGCATACGAAAAAAAACTGTTTGTTCCATAGAACCAGAGTTGGTCCATGTGCAACGACGCGTCGCCCGTAACGGGTAGATACTCGTGGGTCCACCGCACGGTGTCGGCAGCCCGAGCCGAAGGTGCCAGAAAGCTAGAACAGAAGAGCAGAGCCAGCAGGGTGCGAATCACGAAAGACCTCCGGGGATGTCACCGATCGTGGATCAGGCGTGGGGATTACTCGGAAATGACGCCGGCGTAACGAAGGGCCCAATAGGGAAGCAGCCAGGCCATGGGGCCTGAGACGTTCTGGCCGTTGCCACCATCGTTCAACTGGTGGAAGTTGCCGTTCCACCATACAACGCGGTTCTCGTCATAGGGGTACACGTTTTCAGTCTGTGGGTCATCAAACCGATCCAGGGGCCAAGGCACGCCGTCTTTGCGATGGCTGTGATCCACAGTCCACTCTCGGCGGTCGAAGGGAATTTCTCTCAAACTGACCAGCGCCTGGTCCATGACCGTGGCGTCCACGTCCATCACCAGGGCAGCGAATCCGGCCCACAGAGGATTGCGTTCAAGCAGTTCATACTCAAAGAAGAACTTGAATCCCTCGATCCACTTGGCTCGCCGTTCGGCATTGGGTTCGTAGCGCAGAACGGTCATGTAGGCCAGCATGGCCAGCTCGTGGTCCGAGTGGTTCATAATGGACGGATTGGTCACGGTCAGAGTTTCGGCGTGAGGAACGGCCAGGTTGTCGTATCCGTGGACCTGGATCAGAATCTCATACATATCATAGTACTTCTGGTCACCGGTCATATGATAGGTGGCCAGCAAAGCGCCCAGAATCTCGTTGCTGTTAAGCCAGCCGCCACCGTAGTAGCTGTCAGCGCACCACTCGACCAGTTCAAAGACGTTGGGTTTGCCTTTGGCAGCGGCCATGCAGGCATCCACGCCGTTTCCGGCCGAACCCGCTGTCTCGGGGCTCCAGTGGCCATGGGTGGTTTTTTCGCCGTCCAGGTCAATCAACAGCAATCCGTTATCCATGATGTAGTCCAGAACGTCGGCAGCGTAAGAAGCCACTTCGGCCTTCTCTTCGGGGGTCTTGGCGCACAGGTCATAGAACAGCGGGAAGCCATAGAAGTGGCCGTCAATTTCGTCCGACGAGGTGTCGTCTTTCCATCGGTATACGTCGCCTTTCCACTCGACGGGGTGCCAGTTGGCCTGGGGAATCTTGTCTTCAAAAACCGAGCCCTCATCTTCCCGAACCAGGGAGCGAGAGATAAAACCACGGCCCAGGCCGGCCTTTTCGAAGTCGATGGCGGGCAGGTCCACCAGCATGAACATGTTGTTCATGGCCTTACGAGCCGCTTCGTAGTATTGCTCGTCGCCGGTGGCCGCATAGGCATAACACCAGGCGCCGATTTGCATCTGGGTCCAAAGGCCGTCGTTGTCTTTGTCCCAGACTCGCCAGGGGACATCCTTGAAGTAATCGTCGACGTGGTCAAGGCCGGCATCGGAAGCCACGAAGCCGTCCATACGCCAGAAGTGTTTGACCAGCATCTCCTGGTGATAGGTTTCCTTCTCTGCGAAGGTGTGTTCGACCCACTCTCGGCGGGCCACGCCGGCGTCGGTGGCAAACCAGACGTTCCCGTCGCCATCCACCGTCACGGCGTGAACCAGAGTGTTGGGCAGGAAGCGCTGGGTCGCATAGTGGTCAAAGCGGGTGAACGGAGCGCTTGCCCCGAAGGGCTTTTCCGCAACGGTGGCCCCGACTTGATGGCCCAAAACAAGCAGGTCGCCAGACAAGGCAAGGTCCGTGAAGTTATCGGTGGGCAGATTCCCAATGCCTGCCGTCATGAAGGTGGCCGAGGCACCCTTGATTTTGGCCACACCTGTGGCCGTCGCGGCATAGATGGTTCCGCTGGCCAGGTCCACTTGCAGGGCCCGAACGTCGTTGTCAGCAAGCAGGCCGGCCTCGGCGGTCTTGAACGAGACCTCGTCACCCGAGAGCATTTCGATGCCCTGGTCCGTGGCAAACAGCACGGAGTTTGAGGGCCCAAAATCGATGTCTCGCACCGCCGGAGTCAGCATGCCGCCGGCGCTGCCTGCGGGAAGCCAGTCGGCGGGGTCGTTCAGGATGACCTTGATTGCGCCAAGACCCGTGGTTCCGGCATAAACGTCAGTCCCGACCACTGCCACCGAAGTGAACTGGCCAGCGCCTTCGGGCAGGGACAGGGTTCCTGTCAGGTTGCCTGCGGGCTGGAAATAGAGAATGGCCTCGGGCGACGCAATCAGAAGCAGCCCGTTGGAGGTCAGCTTATTGGCGATATCCACCACTTCGATGCCCTCGGTAACGGGGATAAGTTCGAAGGAGTCGGTGTCGGGCAAATACTTGAAGAGGCCCGCATCGGAGCCCACCCACAGAGTCTCGGTGATCCAGCGGATGGCCTTG
>CAYTWV010000260.1:0-1785 GCA_964442235.1 uncultured Myxococcales bacterium
ACGGCGCACTTGGGCTGGAATTCCACTCCAAGATGAATGCCATCGACGACGGCATCGTGACTCTGATGAACGAGTCGCTGGACATCCTGGAAGACCGTTATGAGACCATGGTGGTCTATAACGAAGGGGCCATGGGCTTCTCCGTGGGCGCGAATCTGATGCTGATCGGTATGTACGCCGGCCAGAAGAAGTACGCCGAGATCGAGAAGATCGTGGACGCCTTCCAGAAGGTGAACACCCGTATGCACCGCGTCTCTCGGCCCGTCGTTGTGGCTCCGCACGGCTTGGTGCTGGGCGGCGGCTGCGAAGTCTGCCTGGCCGGTTCCCACGTGATGCCTGCTGCCGAGACCTACATCGGTCTGGTCGAAGTGGGCGTGGGCCTTATCCCCGGTGGCGGCGGTACCAAAGAAATGATGGTCCGCTGGATGAACACCATCCCCAAGGGGCTCTCCGACCGTTCGGTTCTGCCCTACGTGCAGAAAGTGTTCGAACTGATCGGCATGGCCAAAGTGGCCGTTTCCGCTATGGAAGGCATGGAACACCTCTTCTTCCGTCCGGGCATCGATCGCATGGCCATCAGCCGTGACAATCAGCTTGCTCAGGCCAAGGAGTGGGGCCTGGGCCTTGCTCGTTCCGGCTACACCCCTGCTCCGCCCATCAAGATCCGTGCGGCGGGTACCGAGGGTATCGCCCTGCTGGAAACCGGTCTCTACACCTTCGGGCTCTCTGGCTGGGTCACCGAGTACGACAAGTACATCGGCCTGAAACTGGCCAAGGTGCTGTCGGGCGGCGAAGTTGCCCCCGGCACGCTGATTACCGAAGACCGTATGCTTGAGCTGGAGAAGGAAGTCTTCATGAGTCTGGTGGGTGAATCCAGGACTCAGGACAGAATTCGCCACATGCTCATCAACAACAAACCACTTCGTAACTAGTGTTCGAAGGGTGGAGGTGATAACCATGTCGAAACGAGATATTGTCATCGTAGCGGGAACCAGGACCACGGTTGGGCGCGCCAAGAAGGGCGTGCTCAAGAATACCCGCCCCGAAGACCTGGGCGTGCTGGTGCTGCAGGACCTGATGCGTCGGGCCCCGCAAGTTTCTATGGATATGATTGATGACGTGATCATTGGCTGCGCCATGCCGGAAGGCACGCAGGGCATGAACCTGGGCCGAGTCGTGACCATGATGGCCGGCTTCCCCCTCGCCGTGCCTGGCCTGACCGTCAACCGTTTCTGCTCCTCGGGTCTGCAGACCATCGCTTATGGTGCCATGCAGATTCAGGCCGGCTACTCCGATATCGTCATCGCTGGCGGCATCGAGTCCATGTCCACAGTGCCCATGGGTGGTGCGAACTTCACGTCGCATCCCAGGGCCGCTCACGAGCAGGTAGAAATCTACACGCCCATGGGCAACACTGCGGAACTGGTCGCCGAGAAATACGGCGTGAGCCGCGAAGACCAGGATCTGTTCGCGTACAATTCGCACCGCAAAGCCGCTGAAGCCTGGGCCGCTGGTCGGTTCGACAGCGGAATCGTCAAGGTCCCCTATGTGGACGAAGAAGGCGTGACCCGTCTGCTGTAGAAAGACGAGTGCGTCCGAGCCGAAACCACCGTGGAAGGCCTGGCCAAACTGAAGCCGGCGTTCAAGCTCACTGGCGGCTCGGTTACCGCCGGAAACTCTTCGCCCATCAACGACGGCGCCGCAGCTCTGCTGCTGATGACCGAAGAGCGGGCCAAGCAGTTGGGTATGAAGCCGTTGGCCTATTTCCGTGATTTCCAAGTAGCC
>CAYTWV010000260.1:1795-6617 GCA_964442235.1 uncultured Myxococcales bacterium
GGGCATCTGCCCCATCGCTGCCGTTCCCAAGCTCTGGAAACACGCAGGCATCACCGATGCCGACGTGGGACTGTACGAGCTGAACGAAGCCTTTGCCGTCCAGTCTCTGGCGGTCGTCCGCACTCTGGAAATTGACCCGGCCAAGGTCAACGTCAACGGTGGCGCCATCGCCCTGGGTCATCCCCTGGGTGCTACGGGTGCAAAACTTGCCGTCCAGATCATCAACGATTTGCAGCGCACGAAGACCAAGTACGGCATCGTGTCGATGTGCATCGGCGGCGGGATGGGCGCAGCAGGGCTCTTCGAACTGGCGTAAGGAACGTGGTCAGCGCGGCCGCCGGGCATCCGGGTGGCCTGCGTTGCCAGCCCCGAGCTTGCCGAGGGGGCCCTCCGGCGGCGGTGCTCAGCGTGCAAAGCACGCCTGCGCTGCCGCACGTCGGGGCCGCCTTGGCCACCCGGCGCCCAACGGCCGGGCTGACCACGTTGGGCCCCCGGGAGCACAGTAGCACATAGCACATAGCACATAGCACATAGCACATAGCACATAGCACATAGCATGGCAGATGGATGATGGATGATGGATGATGTCGCCCCATGTCCAACCCGTCCGACCTGTCCGACCTGTCCGACCTGTCCGACCTGTCCGACCTGTCCGACCTGTCCGACCCGTCCGACAAGTCCGACCTGTCCGACCTGTCCGACCTGTCCGACCTGTCTGACCTGTCTGACGTCGCCGTCGCCGTCGCCGTCGCCGTCGCCGTCGCCGTTGCCGTCGCCGAAAACTGTCCGACCTGTCCGACCTGTCCGACAAGCGAAGGTACTACGCCCCGCAGAACGCTGTCGGGGCGCCCCTTTGCTTGACACCCAACACAAGCCGTCGATAGTATCGCGGACCTCGCTTTCTGTAGGTCGTGTGCGTTCTGGCACGCTTCGACCTGGTGAGTCTTGGGGGCTGGATGGAACGTTTTGCAATTTTTGGCAAGGGTGGTGGTGGCAAGTCCACGATTGCCACCAATCTAAGCTATCTTTATGCCAAGGCCGGGTTAAGGGTCTTGCACGTTGGGTGCGACCCCAAGCGGGACTCGACCCTTCGGCTTCTGGGTACCCGTGCAAAAAGCTCCATGATTGATTTTGTGTTTGGCCCGGCCCAGGCCAAGGATGGCATTGAACGTTCTCGTCACGGAATCGATTGTGTGGAAGCCGGCGGTCCAGAACCGGGGGTTGGCTGCGCGGGCCGCGGAATCATCCTGACCGTTGAACAGTTTGAACGAATGAAGCTTGTTTCACCCGACCGTTATGACGTGGTGATGTTCGATGTGCTTGGGGACCTGGTCTGCGGCGGGTTTGCGGCCCCATTAAGAGCCGGTTTTGCACAGAAAGTGGTGGTGGTCTGCAGCGACGAACCCATGTCCCTGTTTGCGGCCAACAACATCGCCCGCATGGTCCGCACTTACGCCTCCAGCGGCGCCTATCTGGCCGGGCTGGTGGGAAACAGTCGAGGCAGCGGTGACGAGGCCAAGGCCGTCGTCGATTCTTTTGCCCAGGCCCTTGGTACCACGGTGCTGGCCCACTTTGGCCGAGAACCGTTGGTGCGTCGCGCAGAGCGACAGAACCTTACGGTGGCAGAGTATGCGCCCGATGCGCCCATTTCTGCGGAATATGCCGCACTGGCGAAACGGCTGCACGAATTGGACTGCGGGACATTGACACCCCCAACGCCCATGGATGACTTGCAGCTTGAAGAGTTCCTTCGCCAATTGCCTCTGGATTGATTCCCGAGGAGGAGTTCCATGGCCGCTACCGATTCCAAAGATGGCCAAGGCGCCGACCCCAGGTTGACCGAGGTCACACCTGTTGCCAAAGCCGCACCCGTGCGAGCCTCGGCCCAAGCGCTGGGTACGTTTGCGACCCATCTGGGCGTGGGGGTCGGCGGTTCTGCACATCGTGTGCGACTGACATGTGTGGAGCATTCGGATGCCTCACTCTGGTACACCTTCGAGAATGACCTTGAGCCGCCCATCCAAATCCACGTGGCGCAGGTTGGCGAAGACCGCTGGTACGCCAATGGCCGCACTCTGAAATTCGGTTATCGGGGGGCCAGCCTTTCGGCTCTGGGGCAAACCATCACCAAACGAATGGTCGAACGATTCGACGGAACGTCCTTTGAGAAACTGGCCGGATTTGTCCTTCAGAACGCCGAATCGGCTGGTTCCCCGGCCTTGAGAAATCACGCGGATCAATTCAAAGAGGCGAAGGCCGAACCCAACCCCGAGGAGCACTCTTTCAAGAGCTGGGCCCACCCCGACCGATGGCGAGAGTTCTGCGGATACCCGGTTCTGAAGGGGAATCCCTGGGATACGTTCCTGGGCCACCTTCGCTACAACACTTCGGTAAACGAATTACGCCACGGCGACGTGGAGTGCCAGGATTTTTCGGTGGGCAGGCTCGGTTCCCAGTGGCGATTGGGCCGGACCGAGGCGGACAGCGGTGGTACCACGGTTCAGCAGGTTCCCTACTTCACGATGGTCACGGACCAGGACGTGGTGCTGGGTACCGGAGTCCGTAAGTTGGAAGGGCTTCTGGGTGAACTGCGGGACACCCCCCTGGACGGCGGGCTGCACTTCTACAACTGTTGCATCCCCATGATGACCGGAGATCCGGTTCGAGGGGCCGTCGAGCGCTTCGGAGCCGAAAAGGGGATCTCGGTCATCTATTCGGATATGTCCTCGCTGACCTGTTCATCCCAGACCATCCCTGCCCGATTCGAAGCAGCGGTGCACGCCGTGGCCCGCAGGCCCGTGGAAACCAAGCCTGGCAGCTTCAATCTGGTGGGATTCCCTTCGTGTTCCGGACGCCGGGACATGATTAAGGCCCTCAACCGAATCGGGGCGTCTCTGAATATGACCTTGGTTCCCGAACTGACCCTGCAAGGCCTGGAGACGTTCGGGGCCGCCAGCGCCCAGGCTTGTCTGCCCAACGCCTATTACGGAACCCAGTACGCCCTTCTGGCGCAATTCGGCGTGCCGACCCTGAGCGACCTGGCCCCTTGGGGGCATCTGCAGACCGTCTTGTGGTTGAAGGCACTGGCCGCACTGATCGGCCCCGAATACAGCCAGCGACTGGATGACGAACTGCCGACCATGACGGGGCTGCACCAGGGGCGTTTCGAGCCGTTGTCTTGCCGGGCCGCCGGTCACAGAATCGCCCTGGTACTTGGTCCCGGGGATGCGGAGTTGTTGGGGCAGCCCCAGTGGACAGCGGGACTATGTGTGCCCAGGCGACTCTCCGAGCTTGGTTTTGGTGTCGACGTGTATGCGTTTGGTGGAAAAGATGGCGTCCAGGCAAGTGAAATTGAGACGCTACAGTCGCTGCTTCGCCCCGAAACGTCCTTCCAGGTCCGTTGGTTTGCCGACAGAGCGGAACTGGACACCCTGTTGGGGAATGGCGGGGCTTCGGCCGTATACTCCAACGTGCGTCGAGACAAACGCCTGACGCAAAACGGTCTTCTGGGCATCGCCTTGGAAGACTTCGAGATGGGGCTTCCCGGGGAGATTCGGACGCTGGAGCGCCTGCTGGCCCTTTGCGAAATTCCCTTCTATCGTTCGTTTGCTCGTCATTTGAGGGGGAAATCATGTCATTAGGCGACTTCACCCCCATTGTCACTCACCCCTATTCCGTGGGTGTGGTCCTGGCTGTCAATGCGGTCAAGGACCTCTACGGCCTGTTGGATGCGCCGGCTTGTGCGCTGGGCCGGGCGGGAATGGTCTGCGGAACCCACGACATCACCTCGACCCTCTGGTCCGATTCCGAAGGCCAGCACCGATTCCGGGTCAGTTGCACCACCACCGAGAAGCTGATTCGGGGCAATCGAGAAGAACTGGGCCTTATGATGAAGGAAATCGCTCAGGTGCCTGATTGCGGGGGCGTGGCCGTGGTGGGATTTCCCATGTCCACGCTGGCCGGGGTCGCCTACGAGGTCATCTGGAAAAATCTGGATTCGGTGCCAGACCTACCGTTGTTTGTGGTGAAGGGGGGGGCGACCACGGGGGATTGGTTGGATGGGTATGCCCAGACTCTGCTGGCTCTGGCCACATCGATGCCCCTGCCCAAGGTTCCAACGGATCCTCGCAAGGTCGCCATTGTTGGATATATGCACGACCGTGGTGAGCGTGACCATACGGCAAACCTGGCAGAATTTCGCCGAATGATGTCAGGGCTTGGGCTGGAACTGGTCTCGGTATGGCTGGATGGCGGAAGTGTGAAGGATCTCGAGCGGGTGGCTCAGGCCGGCACGATCTTGTCCTTCCCCTATGGGCGTGCGGCGGCCTCGTTGCTTGCCCAACGTACGGGCGCACAACTGCTTGAGTGCGACTTGCCCATGGGGTTGACGGGCAGCGGGGATTGGCTGATTCGGATTGGCGAACATTTTGGGGACGCAGACCGGGCCAGGGGGTTTGTGGAGGCCGAATTGGCGCGTCTGGCTCCCTTGCTTGAGGCCGTCGTCTTGGAGTGGTTCCTGGAAAGTCGGGTTGTTTTTGTGGGTGACCCCTATCTGATCAGGCCGCTTGCGGCAATGCTGAAAGAGGTGGGGGGGCGCCTGTTGGTTGCCGTCGGCGTCGGGGGAGCCCATCGGCTGGCCGATGCGGGGCCTTTCGAGGCCTTGCCGACCAAGGTTTTTGTGGGTTTCCCCACGGGGCGTCTACCCGAGTTGCTTCCAGATCTGGTTGAGCAGGGCCCGGTGCATTGTCTGGTGGGCTTCATGCCGAACGAGTTTCGAGTTGCATTTGCGCAGACCACGCCAGCCCGACTAGTCTGCGTGGGG